>NZ_JADBRW010000308.1:0-22646 GCF_020247025.1 Microcystis sp. M109S1 | reverse complement strand
TAGGGCATACCGGAACCTTTGGGCTAGACCCAATAAACGCTTGGGGAGAGAATACCTCTACTTTTTCAGAAGCAATTCTGTCTAAGCAAGTAATCTCTGTGAACCAAGAATCCCCGTCTCTTTAGAGCGGGGAGTGTCAATTGAATGAGAAACCTTCTCTCCCGCATGGACGGGGTACAAACACCGATTATTCCCGTGGTCGGTCAGTTAATTAAAGCGAACCCTGGCACTATTTCCCTAGGTCAAGGGGTTGTTTCCTATGATCCACCCCGGGAGGCGATCGAATCTCTATCTTTATTCTTAGCCAATCCCAAAAATCATCAATATCAATCTGTGGCGGGAATTCCCCCCTTATTAGCAGTAATTCGGCAAAAACTAGCCGAAGATAATCGGGTAGAAATCAGCGATAAACAGGCAATTTTTGTGACGGCAGGCAGTAATATGGCTTTTATGAATGCCATTTTAGCCATTACTTCCCCGGGGGATGAAATTATTCTCAACACTCCCTTTTATTTCAATCATGAAATGGCCATAAAAATGGCTAATTGTCAAGTAATTTTGGTCGCCACAGACAAAAATTATCAATTGCGTCCAGCCGCCATTGAAGAAGCAATCACGGAAAAAACTAAGGCAGTGGTGACGATTTCTCCTAATAACCCCACGGGAGTAGTTTATCCAGAAAATACCCTCAGAGAAGTCAATCGAATCTGTCAAAAAAAGGGCATCTATCACATTCACGATGAAGCTTATGAGTATTTTACCTATAACCATGCCCAGCACTTTTCCCCGGCGGCAATTGTTGGTAGTGAATCCTGGACTATTTCCCTGTTTAGTCTCTCAAAAGCCTACGGTTTTGCCAGTTGGCGCATTGGTTATATGGTAGTACCAGAAGATTTATCTGAGGCGATTAATAAGATTCAGGATACTATTTTAATCTGTCCGCCGGTGGTTTCGCAATACGCAGCCCTAGGGGCGTTGCAGGTGGGTAAAAGCTATCCTTTAGAACAGTTAAAAACCATCAGTCAAGTTAGAGAAATTTGCCTGAATGCTCTAGAATCAATCGGCGATATCTGTGATGTTGCCACTGCGGAAGGTGCTTTTTATTTCTTCCTGAAAATTCCCACAGACAAGAATGATTTTCAGTTAGTTAAAAGCTTAATTGAGCAGCATCGGGTGGCGGTGTTACCCGGTTCAACTTTTGGGATAACAGAAGGCTGTTATTTGCGTCTTGCCTACGGTGCTTTATCTCCAGAAACGGCTTTAGCGGCAGTAGAAAGATTGGTAAAGGGACTGCGTTATTTTAGTCAGTGATTTTCAAGAATAAATACTGGCTTTCTTTCTTGGTTTTTACTTTACTACAGCCTTTGGGCTATTCTTAGTTTAGCCGAACGAGAACGGGGATTTTTAGCTTGTTCTTCTCGGCTGGGAATAATCGGCTTTTTCGTGATAATTTTCAACGAATTATCTTCGCGAAAGCCATACTTGATCAGACGGTCTTCTAGACTATGAAAACTGATCATAGCGATAATTCCCCCGGATTTTAGCCAGTGGGGGGCTTGATTTAACAATTGTTGGAGAGAATCTAATTCTTGATTAACAGCGATGCGTAGGGATTGAAAAACCCGCGTTGCCGGATGAATACGTCCATAACGGTAACTAGCGGGGACAGAACTAGCGATGACAGCCGCTAATTCAGTAGTGGTAGTAAAAGGACGTTTTTGGACGATCGATCGAGCAATAGGACGAGATAAACGTTCTTCTCCGTATTGATAAAAAAGATCTGCTAATTCTTTTTCCTGCCAATGGTTAATAATATCAGCTGCCGTCAGGGATTGACAGCGATCCATCCGCATATCTAAGGCTGCCGTGTGGCGAAAACTAAAGCCGCGCTCGCTCTGATCGAATTGGGGAGAACTGACTCCTAAATCGGCGATAATGCCATCAAAACTGCTATTTTGTCCATTATAATCGGCGAAGTTGCCCCACCAGAGGGTTAAACGGCTATCTAGATAGGGGGCGAGACTAATTTTAGCGGCTTCTAGGGCGCTTTGATCGCGATCGATGGCGGTTACTGTCGTTTGGGGATGGGCTTCTAAAAGCAAGCGGCTGTGTCCACCACCGCCTAGGGTAAGATCGAGATAATGCCCCCCGGGTTGAATATTTAAGCCGGCGATTAATTCTTGACTCAAAACGGAAATATGGGGAAAATCTTGATTCATCTGTGCTGATAACTTCCTAAAAATGGCGATTTAACCTAAAAATAACTGATAGGCCCGGTTTTGACTTTCATCCCAATAGCGATAACCGAGAGTATCGAGAAAAGCTTGCCATTGATTCATTTCGTCGGGGGGGACTTGTATGCCGACGACGATGCGCCCGTAATCGGCTCCGTTATTGCGATAATGGAAAACGCTGATATTCCAGTGGGGACTCATGGAGGCGACAAATTTCATTAAAGCCCCCGGTCGTTCGGGAAACTCGAAGCGATAAAATAATTCATGATCGGCTAAATGCGATCGCCCTCCTACCATGTGGCGCAGATGCAATTTAGTCAATTCATCATCGCTGATATCGAGGGTTTTAAAGCCGCAAGCTTCAAAACTCTCAGCTAATTTCTTGGCATCGCTGCGATTTTCGATCTGGGCGCCGACAAAAATATGTGCTTCTTTTTCATCGGCAATGCGATAACTAAATTCGGTTAAATTGCGTTTGCCGACACATTCGCAAAAACGCCGTAAACTGCCGGGTTGTTCGGGAATAGTCACAGCATACAACGCCTCGCGCCGTTCCCCTAATTCTGCCCTTTCCGCCACAAACCGCAGACGATCAAAGTTCATATTCGCCCCACAAGCCACAGCAACGAGGGTTTTATCCTCAATTCCTTCTCTTTCTACATAAGCTTTCGCTCCTGCTACCGCTAACGCCCCCGCAGGTTCTAAAATCGAGCGTGTATCTTGAAAAACATCCTTAATCGCCGCACAGATATCATCCGTATCCACCAGGATAATCTCGTCCACATACTGCTGACAGAGACGAAAAGTCTCCTCTCCCACCTCGCGCACCGCCACCCCGTCGGCAAATAATCCCACTTGGGACAAACGCAGCCGATAACCGGCTTTTAGGGATTGATTCATCGCGTCTGAGTCCACAGGTTCCACCCCGATAATTTTAATTTCTGGGCGTAAACGCTTGACATAGGCTGCAATACCTGATATTAGCCCACCGCCACCAATAGCGACGAAAATCGCCTCGATCGGTTGCTGATATTGTCGTAAAATTTCCATACCGATCGTACCCTGGCCGGCGATTACCTCCGGATCATCGAAGGGATGGATAAAAGTTAAGCCTTTTTCCTGTTCTAGCTGCCGCGCGTAGGTGTAGGCATCATCGTAGGTGTCACCGTGCAGGACGACAATCCCGCCCCGGGCTTTTACTGCGTCGATTTTGACTTGCGGAGTGGTGACAGGCATAACGATAATCGCTTGGGTTCCCAATTGCCGCGCCCCCAAAGCGACTCCCTGGGCATGATTTCCCGCCGAGGCAGCAATTACACCTTTTTGTAACAAATCCCTTGACAAATGCGCCATTTTATTGTATGCGCCGCGCAGTTTAAAAGAGAAAACCGACTGCATATCCTCGCGCTTGAGTAAAAGCTGATTGTGCAAGCGTTGGGAAAGATTGGGGGCAGGTTCCAAGGGGGTTTCTTGGGCGACATCGTAGACGCGTGCGGTGAGGATTTGAACCAGGTAATCGCAGTACATTATTCTTTTTTGGCGGTGAGGATTCGCAAGTCAGGCTAGGATCCAGAATAGATCATCGTCGGTCGGGTTAGCAATAAAGAGCTATCAGCTGTCAGCCGTCAGCTTTTTGCTCTGTGTTCCCTACTTCCCACTTCCCACTGATGTAACCTCTCAATAACTGCTGGAAGCTGTCGCGAACAAAAATCAAGGTCGTGTAGGGGTTGCTATGAGGGAGAAAATCTGGTTTAACACAGATAGGAGGATTGCCACAGAGAGCCAAAGGAAAATTGAGAAAGCCCTCCGCCAAGAAGTAGATAGCTGACAAAACCTCGTGAGGAGCCTGACTGAGCAACTCCAACAACAACAAGCCATCATTGACCAACTCTCTCAACAGCTAAAAAAGCAGCAAGAACGAACCACCCAACTGGAAGCCCAACTCAGAGAACAGAAAAAGCTCAAAGGCCGACCGAAGATAAGAGCCAGTCAACTCAACGAAAAAACCCCGGCGTTGCTTAATCAAGGTATGAATGCTAATTTTGCATATATAGCGGTTCTCGCATATGTGCGGCACACTTAAACCTTTGCTGATTAAGCTGCTCAGGATCGGCAATGTACCTCTTGTGAATCAGAAACGCTATATCAAAAAGTCAGTTTGAGCCTGAGTTTTAAAAAATGTAGATGCAATGATTCATACCCAAAGTCAGCAACGCCGAGCATCTTTCAATTTGACAACGCCTAAACCCACAGTTGCAATCAATCTGCATGGTGCGTTCCCCAAAATCGATCGCTGGAGCAGTAGGAGCCACATTAGGGAACACACCCTACAACGATGGCTAACGGTGAAGTGCAGCGGCGGTAGATGAACTCAAACTCAGCACCAGCAGCTTTCGCCCGTCCGCTGCCACGCAGTGTTAGCTGACGGTTCAAGGGAATAACTCAAAGTAATCGCAGTGACTTGGACGAATGATCGAAAAATCTCGACGATCGAGCGTATAAACGCGAGTAATAGCGAGCCTTTCAGCTATGGCAACGATCGCTGCATCCGTAAAGTCAAGCTGATTGTCAGCATATTGTTCCAAGATCTCATGCACTCGTACCAAGTCTTCTGGGATTACAGGTTCAACTTGAACCGTATCAGGTGTCATAAGCTAAACGGCGCTTAACCTGCATGATCCAATAGCTATAACCCTTTTGGAGTCTATATCGGTGATCCGAAGTAAAAGCCGTTTAGCTTACTGGATACAAAACGGCGCATTGCTTGGTGTCCCAATCTTGATGCAATCAGATAGCAGCTCTCAGGCAAGACAACGACAGGTAGAACCAATGGCTCATTCACGCTTTGAGCAATAGCCAACACCCGTTGATGATTGCGATCTCCCTGATCAGTTAAAGCAAACAAAAAACTGGTGTCGAGGATTGCTGTCATACTGAATTGCTTGGTTTAAGATTCCAGCCATACACCGGATCAATCTCATTGCCTAGAATCTCTTCATCACGTTCTGAAATATCCTGTTGACCAGAGTTGCCTAAACCTGCAACTGCAAGCAGAAAACTAGAAGAGTGAGTGGTCAGTTCTCTTTGATGGGCTGCTTTATAGTGAAGATAGTCAAGAAAATTAGACAGTTCCACTAAGGCCTCATCAGGGAGAGCCTTGACTGCTTCAAGTAGCGATTGCCGTTCTATAATGCTTCTATCCATTGCTAAATCTTAGATTAAGACTTTCCCTATTTTACTCCTCAACTCAACAAACAGGCTCACTTGCTGGGTATCACAGCAGGTAACACCTGAATACAGTCCGCACAAATTGGAATGAAGTTAAAGATCACAGTTGGATTTTTTCTGTCAACCCAACCGACAAGATCAGCGTACTACTAGGCAGTGCCTTCGGGATTGCACTATAGATTTAGCGGTTCCATTGAATGCTTTAGCCGGCGGTCGGGTGCAGTGATTTGTTAGACGCTCGCTTAATTGGCAACCTAACTAATCTATCTTTATGAGCCAGTTGCTTCTGCTTTAAGTCATTAAAAATAGCTCTTAAGTCATATTGAAACGATTGAGCGTATTCTTCTCTATACTTGTGAATTTCATCGAGAATTTCATTTTTATACATGACTAGACCTCTAGGTTATATCCAAGAAGCTCATAAGGAGTGCAAATAACTGGCAATATATATCCGAGATCAGAACTAATCTGAGCCAGCTTACGCTGAATTTGGGCATTTGCCATGTGCTTGCAGTTCCATGTTAGCAAATAATCTAAGTTATAGACGGTTGCTAATGCCATATGTAAAGCGTCGTTAGATGCCTTTGGGCAGATTGCTTTGAGTCAGAAACGCTTGCGAAAGTTCAAACGCATCTTCTGTAAGTTCGAGAAGCATTAGGGATTGTAACAAGTTTAACCGTTGAGCGGCGATTATCGGATCTCCCTTGGCTGCCTCATCTTCAACGATCTCTGATGCGTAAAGCGTAAATGAGCTACTATGTTCGTTCCACCAGTCTTGGGTAATCTTGATATTAGCAGCAACGATCAGATTGTCAGTGGGTCTGGCGGTTAAATGCCCAAAAATACTTGTTTCAATATAGACGCTTCCATTCACGGCAATCTAGAAAATCTATCCAACGTCTATCCTACTGCATTTAATCTTGGTTTTGAGGGTTTTGGGTAACAGCCGTCAACCCAACCGACAAGATCAGCGTACTCCTACGCAGTGCCTTCGCCATCGCACTTAAACCCACAGCTGCAATCAATCTGCATGGTGCGTTCCCCAAAATCGATCAGTGGAGCAGTGGGAGCCACTTTAGGGAACGCACCCTACGGAGATAGCGATTGCAATACGAGGCAATGCGATCTTCAATAAATGTGCATGGTGCGTTCCCCAAAATCTATTGGTGGAGCGATCGCACTTGCATTAGGGAACGCACCCTACAAGATTGCGAGCGTACTGACTGAGTGATGAACGCGAAAGCAGGGAAAATTGCCAATCCTGAGATTTAGTTTTTTAGCCCCTCACAACTTTACTTAGTTTGCTTAGTGTTATATGTCCACAAGTTCCATCAGGAGACAATCCATATTTGTTTTGGAACTCTTCAATTGCTTTTGTTAATTCTCTATCAAATTCTTCATTTTCAGTATTTCCTTGATATAGGGATGCTTTGGCAAGCATTTTTTTTAAATCAGATACTCTTAAACTCCGTTGTGTTAGCTGAAACACTGTATTCATTTTTTGAGTTGCTAACTTTTTATCTTCTGGCAAACTATTTAACCATTCTAAATACTTTCTATTTTGATCATCTCTTGTTTTTCTGTGCTCTTCGGTTATTGAGTCTTCCAGTAAATCAACTAGACTCAGTTTATCTCTGATAAGTTCTTGAAGTTTATCTCCCACTTCATTGACTATCTGTTCTTTTTGCTGTTGGAGTTTTAATTCAATATCTCCAACTTTAAATTGATCGATATAGGAAATAGAAGCGGCGGCAAAAGAGCCAAAAAACCAAAATATAGACTGTTTTCTTATCTCATCTTCTTTGCAGAAGAAAAATGTATGAATAGCCATTGTAAACGAAAAAAATGCAAATAAATATCCTATTAGTTCTAGTTTGCTAATATTTTTTTTACTATTAGAATTTTTAGTCATTACATAATTTCCTCAATTATTTTGATCTTAATCAGAAACAGACTTGTTTAGATACTCCTAATCGCTTACTCTCTCCCCTTTTTTCTTTCCGATCTCAAGTAACTTATCGGGCATTGCATTTTGATTTCCTCCATTCATATCTCTATTATGCAACGCCAAGTAGTATTCGATCTTCCCCTGCCTGAGAATAACTAGAAAGATTGTAAGTATCAAAAAGCTTTCGACTCAACTCAGCACAAAGAACGCGAATAGCACTCAATATTCTAAATTGATGGAAGTATGTCTTGATTTTATTAAGTCTCACAAAATTTCTCTCCATATTGACTTTTCGCAAATACTTCAAACCTAGACCCATTAAGCAGAACCTGAAGCATCCCGAATATATACTATACCGAAACTTTCCGTATATCACGCCAAATACACATTTTTTTAACAAATCTTTCCGTATATTACTCTCATATAGAGCGATAGCAAGAAACTTTTCCTATAACATTACAATAACCGTGTTATGCCGAATTATTATAGGCGTTCTCAGATGTTTTGAAAATCCCACAGGGTCGTCAATACAAAATTATGTTATACTTCATCTTTATGAGAAAGACTGCCATACCGGAATCGAATTATTGGGGACATTTAATACCATATTTAACTTCATTTGTCAAGAAATTCGCTCATTTTTCGGTGCGATCGCTTTTTATACGATTATTCCGGTTCCGATTGCCTGGCCTGATTTCGGCAGAATTGCCCGATGGATTCCCTTAGTAGGCTTATTTTTGGGTTTAATTCTGGTTTTGCTCGATCTAACTCTAGCCGGTCTGGGAATGCCCCCCCTGACTCGTGCAGTTGTCCTTGTGGGGGTTTGGGTTTATCTAACGGGAGGACTACACCTTGATGGAGTTAGTGACACGGCCGATGGTTTAGCTGTCACCGACCCCCAGCGTCGTTTAGCGGTCATGGCCGATAGTGTTACCGGGGCCTTTGGAGTCATGGCCGTGACTATGGTTTTGCTGCTAAAAATCGCCGCTTTGACTGATTTAAGCGATAATCGAGCCTTAGCTCTAATTTTAGCACCAATTTGGGGACGTTGGGGGCAAGTAATGGCGATCGCTCTTTATCCCTACCTCAAACCCACCGGCAAGGGAGCCTTTCATAAAGTGGCTTTTTGTCTGCCCTGGGACTGTGGGGGGGTAATTTGGGGGGTAATCGCCCTATTTGGCGGTATAAGGTGGGGAATAATCACCATTAGTGCCGGAATCGCCCTCGCTCTGCTTACTGGTTACTGGTTATATCGTCGTCTTCGGGGTCACACCGGCGATACCTACGGTGCGGTGGTAGAGTGGACAGAGGCTCTATTCTTGGTTTTTTTGACAATAATTACCTAATTTTTGCCCTCCACGGCCCGTAAACGGGTTAATTTCAGGGTAAATTTGCCCCCACCGGTTTCTCCGAAAGCTCTCACCCGAATAATATATTTACCCGACTCGGTAATGCGCGCAAAGAGGAGGGCATTAGTGCCACCATCGGGACCATCATCATTTTCCGCTACAGTGGAACCATCGGCGGCCAGGAGAATTAACACCCCATCAAAATTTTCCGATTTGAGATCGATGGCCACCTGATCGTCCTTGTCCAAATCTACGGTATAATCCCTAGCAAACCCCCCTTCACCTGTGGGAATATCTTTGTCGGTGAGAGTATCGTTAATTTCTTTATTGAGGATGAGGGGGACGGGACTATAGATTTTTTCCGCTCGCACCGGTAAAGATTGACCGCTTAACCAGAATAAAGTGAGTAAGACGCATAAACTAGAATAGCGACCAGTCAAAGGAAATCTTGTCATAGGGGCAGATGTTCGTTTTCTCAATCTCCCTATTCTACAAAAAACTGATAACTATCAGCAGTTCGACAAAATTAAATTCACACCCCAGAAAAGGGGAACACCAGAACTGCGGAACTGCGGAAGGGAAAAATATGTGTAATTAATTTTGTTAACTATGAACATATATTCCTTGCTGGTAAAACAAGTTAAAAATCCCCCTTGGAGCAAGGGAGCAAGAGGGAAGATAAAACCCGTTTAAGGTAATTGCTGTGATCATTAATTGACAATATTTAAAAGAGATTGATTGAAAAATGAACTAGAAGTTAAAAACTTAAAGAGGGTTCTTACATGGGCAAAGAAGCTAAAGACTGAGTGATATTATAGGCTTGACCGCGATAGGTAACGGCTACCGGTTTCTGAATGCTTTGAGCGACACCACGGTTTTTTAAATAGGGAACACCACGATAGCCTAAAATCATCGGACTGGAAGCAACGGTGGCAGTGGGATTTTTGTCGTAAGCAATGCTGCGATAGGTTAATTTCATAGCTGTATCTGGAGATAATTGGTGAGTTAGTCTTATCTCCAGCCGCGGCGAAATTAATTCCAGAAAAGCTCAACTTTTTTCTGGGTAAATATCCCACCAAGAAGACCCCCGATAGCGCATTTCTCGACGCAAGGCATAACGACGGGCAAAATTAGGAACATCGCCCCGACATTTGAGATAAAGACATTTAAGGCATCATCGGGTAACACCGTCGCTAAAACTCGCGCTTTGTCGATACCGGCTTTCTGGAGAATACTTTCATCGGTGGCGTTACCATTAAGAGTTAAGTAACCTTTTTCCTGAGCTAATCCAATGCGATCAGGGTTATTATCGACGATAATAAAGGATTGGGCTGTTTTTGCCAATTTAGTCGTTATAATGCGTCCTATACGCCCAAAACCGCAGATTATGACGTGATTTTCTAGGGATTCCATCTCTTTATTCATCCGGCGATCGCTAAAAGCTCTGTTAATTTCTCCCTCGGTGAGCATCTGAAAAAAACCTCCCACCACATAAACGGCCGAGGTTGTCCCACAGACGATAACTAACATGGTAAAAGCTCTCAGACTGGGAGTGTTAATCGGTTTAACTTCCCCGAAACCTACTCCAAATATGGTGATTATCACCATATAAACGGCATCGAGAAAACTCCAACCGTAGGCCATATAACCGATAGTTGCTCCGACTACCGTAGCGAGAAAAAAACTCGCCCCGATGATAATCCTTTTCAGTGAACTTTGCATCGATTTCCGTGACCTGACCATCTAGATATCAGCTTACAGCAGAATTTATACTAAATCCGTTGAGCATAATGCTACTTATAAGGACAGGCACTCATGCAAAAGGGGGGATAAATAATCAGTTTTTAATAACCGGATTTAGTATAACGGAAGATTTTTGCAGGAGAGCTTTTTAACTGGCTGTTAACTTAGTCATAACTTGGATACTGTATAATCCCTATGTCAAGTGTCCGTAATAAAATTTAACCTAATCAAGGTCTGAGTATCAGTTTTGACTTTATTACTGAAAATATGAGTATTTCTCGCCGTAATTTCCTCACCTTTTTAACTGCCACTGCCGGTGTCTCTTTTTTCAGTCTGCAAGAGAAAAAATATTCCTCTCTGATTAGCAGTCCTGCGATCGCTGCCAATAGTTTCGGGTTAAACTTTGCTGCAGTCAAACTGCCGATTCCCTTAAAAATTGACGGCATGAGCGATGAAAGCCAAAAAAGTGCCTATCAAACCTATAAAGTCCTAGATGATCTCGTTCTTCCTCAAGGATTCACCTATGATGTGCTGGCACAGTGGGGAGATAAAGTGGGTGATTCCCGTTTCGGTTATAACAATGATTATCTATCTTTTATCGAAACCAGTCCGGGTCAAGGTTATCTAACCGTTAATTTTGAATATATCAGTGGTCGTACTTGGCTACAAACCTTTGAACAAGTGATTGGTAAAACCCTACCCGTCAAGGAAGTACGGGAAAAAACGAACGAAAAGGGTGAAATTGCCGCCTATCACCTGCAAGATGCCAGCTTAAAGGCAAAAATCGAGGAAATATCCCTAGAAGGCTTAATTGATCAGGGAATTGGCGTAATTTCCCTGGCTAAAGATCAAACGGGAAAATGGCAACGTACCTATAGTAAAGCCGATCGCCGCATTACTGGTATCTCTGGACTAAAGGACGGTCAATACCTGAAAGCGACCGGTCCTGCTGTAGCAATTTTTACCAAAACCGATAAACTTGGCTACGATGACGGATTAGGGGCAAAAATTATCGGAACGTTGCAAAATTGCGCCGGGGGAACAACGCCTTGGGGGACTGTATTTAGTGCCGAGGAGAACTTTCAAGACCAAGTGACGGAGGTAGTTTTAAAAGATGGTTCCCCTTTGCATCCCGATACTACTCCCTTTATTCTCAATAGTTCGGAAGTGGATGGCCGGGGTAACGTCTTCGGGTTAGCGGGAAATAAATACGGTTGGATGGTGGAGGTGGATCCTGCCAATCCCGACGATTATGGCACAAAACACACTTGGTTAGGGCGTTTTCGCCATGAAGCCGTCGCTTTTCTCGCTCAAACGGGGCAACCCTTGGCGGTTTATTCAGGATGCGATCGCAGAGGCGGTCATGTCTATAAATTCGTTTCGGAGGGCAAAATTAGCGATATTAAGCAGAAAAATAACTCAAAACTCCTAGAAAAAGGAATGCTCTACGGGGCTAAATTCAACCCCGATAAAACCGGTTATTGGATACCCTTAAATCCCGACACGGAGATAAATCCCGTCCTACCGAGTCAAATTGCCGCTAGTCGGGGGGATGGGGTGGTAGCTTTGCCGAATCCCGAAAGAACGGTCAATGAGACTAAATTACTGCTATTTAAGGACGATGAGGAGATTCTAGCCTACAAAGCTAAATATAAGACCCTCGCGGACCTGTATGAAGGTAATGGGACGGAAAAACAGGGAGCAATTCTCATCGATGCTCATTTTGCCGCTAACGCCGTTGGGGTCACTTGTACTGGTCGCCCGGAAGATACGGAAGTGGACGAGAATGGCACTTTATATATGACCTTTACCTCTGGTAGTCCCAGTGAAGCGGAGGGAGGAGCCGATAAGGAGATATTTAAGGGACCAAATGGCGAAATACCCTACGAATTTGGTTGGATTATCAGCTTAAGGGAAGATAATAACGATGCTGCTTCCTTGAGTTTTCGTTGGGATGTGGTCGCTTATGGAGGGGAACCGACAGAGAAAGGTGAGGGTTTTTCTAATCCCGATAACCTCGCTTTCGATAAACAGGGAAATCTCTGGATGGTTAGCGATATTTCCACGGGTGGGTTAAATCGAGAGATGAAAACTCGTTATCCCCAAGGGGTCCCGGTTAGTCAACGGGATTTATTGGGTATTTTTGGCAATAATAGCGCTTGGGTGTTTGCCAAGGGTCAAGAGCATCCCTATCCTTTTGCTATCGCTCCCATGGATGCGGAATTAACGGGATTGTACTTTACTCCCGACCAAGAGACGTTATTTTTGGCAGTACAACATCCGGGGGAAGCGGGGGGAATTCGTCGGGATTTAGCCTTTGAAAACCGCAAATTTGTCCTTAAAACCACTAATGGGCAGGAATTTGAACAAATGCGGCAAGTACCCCTAGGGTCGAATTGGCCCAGTGGTCAAGTTAATCAACCTCCCCGGCCGGCAGTGGTGGCGATTCGGCGAACCGAGTCAAAATAGACTTTAAGCGAAAGTTTCCTCTTTCTTTTCTGGCCATACCGCCATTGTATCGACTTCCTAAACTATTACTTCTCTTCCCATTCCGCAAACAGGGAATCAATTCCCTTTTTCTCTTCCTCTTGCGAAACCCGTAACCCCTTGTGCGGAAGGAAACCAAAATCACTGGAATGCGACAGGCGATAGAAGAACCATCCCACACAGATCCAGAGTAATAGACTACAACTGGCGACCAAAAAGCCTATAGCCCCCATCCCGATGAATTGCACCATAAATAGATCTACTCCTCCCCCGAAAAGTAACCCCCCTTTCGGCAGATCTAAATAGGTATCCGCCCAAGGAATATCTTTCGGGGCTAAACAGAAAATACCCACGGCCAGAGTACCCCAGATACCGCAACCGAGGTGAACGGGAACGGCTCCCACCGGATCGTCGATTTCCCCTTTTTCGAGCCAAATACTAAACGGAAGAACGATCGCCCCACCGATAAAGCCGATTAGCGCCGCGCTCGGAAAATTCACGAAGGCACAGGGGGCGGTAATACTGACACAACCCGCCAGAATGCCATTAATAATAAAGGTTAGACTCGGCTTACCGGAGAATATCCAAGCGAGAGTGGTGGAGGCCAGCGCGCCGAAAGCCCCGGCGATGAGTGTCGTTAGCAGGATATGAGAGATCGCGTCTGCATTGGCCGCGAGGGTAGAACCCGCATTAAAGCCGAACCAACCTAACCAGAGAATAAAGCATCCCAAGGTCGCTAGGCTCGGATTCCCGCCGAAAGTCGCCATGATTTTATTGCCGCGATAGCTGGTATTTTTGAAGGAAAGGTTTTCCCCTTGGTCCCAAGGGATATATTTTCCCGCACGAGGCCCTAACAGCCACGCCCCCGTCAAAGCCGCCCATCCTCCTACCGAGTGAACCACCGTCGAACCTGCGAAATCCCGAAACCCCAAATCGTGCAACCAGCCCCCTCCCCAAATCCAAAAACCGGCAATAGAGTAAATCAGGATAAAAAAGGCACTAAAAAGGACGAACGCCCCGAAGCGAATCCTCTCCGCCACCGCCCCCGATACGATCGTGGCGGCAGTTCCCGCGAAAGTGAGTTGAAAGAAGAATTTAGCCGTTAGAGGAATATCCGCCCAATCTAGGGAGGGAAATTGACCATTGAGTAGAAGAAAACCCGGTGTTCCGACAAATTTGCCGCCATCCCCGAACATCAGTCCGAAACCGATCAGCCAATAGACTGCGGTAGCGACGGTAAAGACGATCGTGTTTTTGGCGAGGACGGTGATCGCATTTTTACTCTGGCAAAAGCCCGTCTCTAGCATGGCGAAGCCGCAGTTCATGAAGAAGACGAGACTACCCGTGAGTAACACCCAGATCGTATTTTGACCGCGGTTTAACTGCGCCACTTGCTCGGATAATCCGAGATCTTGAGCCATTACCGCCGATATACCGATGCTCAGGCTCAAAGTAGTACAGAATAAACCGATGTATTGAAAATTCCGTCTATTTTTAGCAATCAATCCTTGAGATAGCCTTTTTATTCTGTAAAATCGCATAGCTACAATGGGTAAATTGCATTACTAGGAAGAGAGTGCTTACAAGAGAAATGTAGGTATTATATAAGAGTAAGCGAATGAACGAGTGATTTTCCATGTATGAAAACTATATCAAGTCATAGATCGGCAAAATCGCAAGATGTTCTTGATAATACAACCTTGACTATCTGAATCTATGGCATTATGTATCAATCCCATCTGTCCCCGGCCGGAGAACTCCGAAGATGGGAGTGTCTGCGAGGCTTGCAGTTCCGACTTGCTACTAAATGATAGATATCGGGTGACGAACGTACTACACCAGAGGGAGGACAGGGTAACTACCCTTTACGATGTGGTGGATGAGAAGGATCAAGACACTCCCAAGGTTCTCAAAGTTCTCTACACAAAGAACCCGGACACGATTTCTCGGTTCGATCGAGAGGCAGATTTATTAAAAAATTACCGGATCGAGGGACTTCCTACAGTAGGAAAAGACGGATATTTCCCGATCGAGTTTCCCAATAATCCTATTCCCGCTCACTGTCTAGTGATGGAGAAAATCCCAGGACTGAACTTAGAGCAGTGGCTAAAACAGCACGGGGCGATCGATGAAATGCGGGCGATCGACTGGTTAAAACAACTAACTACTATTTTAGAAAGACTACATTCTAATAATTTCATCCATCGCGATATTAAACCTTCTAATATTATGTACCGCAATAGCGATAACAGGATATTTCTAATCGATCTAGGTGCGGTTCGTTTAATTAATCAAAATATAGACGAGCAAACTACGACAACGATCGGGAGCTTCCCCTATATGGCTCCCGAACAGTACAAGGGAAAAGCCGATTTCAAATCCGATTTTTACGCTCTCGGGCGTACTTTCGTCCATCTTCTAACCAACAAGAATCCCTCTCAAATCGAACAAGATACTCAAGAAAAGTTACTATGGCTTACAGAATCTACACCCGTATCGGATCGATTTGCCACCTTAATCGATAGTCTTTTAGAGCGAAAACCTGACAAGCGACCCAAAAATACAACGGATATATTGAAACGACTTCAAGTCATTGAAGATAAGGTTAATTCACAGGAAAACTCTCGTTCTATATTTCAAAAAGTAGTCTTGGGGGTCATGGTATTAGGGGTTTTAGTTTTCGGATATTTCGCGATCAAGTCCGATCCTTCTCCAACTAATCCTAATACTAGCAATGACACCCAATGCAGGATTAGAAAAGATGGCAAACAGGATAGCAATGCCCTAGCTAGAGATGCCCAAAAAGCGATTAATGCCGCTAAAGCACAGGATAGTCCCTATCCTATCATCCAAAAATACTCGAATATTATTCTCGATCCCAAGCAATTTGGTTGTACCGTGCGCGTGGAAATCCTCAGAAAACGAGACCAGATCATCCTCCCAGAACTGGCGGAGAAACTAGAGCAAGTTATCCGAGAGAGTGTTAATAATAGTGTTAAAGACGCGATAAAAGTTGACATCGTTCCTCGCTATCTCGATTAAAGTCCTCGAACGTAGGATTGAATCAAATTCGGAAGAATAAAGCCCGAATCCCTGCTTTCGATGAACGATCTCTTTCTCAAAGAATCAACCGCATCCGTCAGTCCGGGTTTATTGAGCTTCGATCGTAATTCCGGGACAGAAATCGCTTCCTCTTCCCTCGCCAAAACCTCCAATATCTCCCGCTCGATTTCCGAAAGCCGTTGCCACTGCACCTCGATCATCTCCTTAATATCGCTAAAATTTATCGTCCCAGTCTGTAAAAACTCCGCAATATTACCACCGAAGATATCGACGATTCTAGCCAAAGCAAGCTTAAGAAAAAAAGGATTACCCCGATACAGTTCGATAAAATCCCGAATCTCCCTCTCTGTTCCTTGTCCTCCCTCCTTATTCACCATCTCCCTAGCCGATAGTTCGTCGAGTCCTCCCAAGAACAGAGACTTTACTGTATTCTGCCGCTTTTCTAGAAAATCGATATCTTTGGGTTTCTCCCGACTCATCAACACTAAACAACTTCTATGCGGAGCTTCTCCCATCCGTCTCAATAGCTTTTCGTAGTCTTGAAATTCCTCTCGATATCTCCCGCTTAAATTATCGCTTTGTAAAATTTCCTCGCCGTCATCCAATAACAAAAGACACCGATGATAGGTCATTCGATCGATTAGCCTAGCCAAACGGATATCGATACTGTCGGGTAACTCCCGGCGGGGAGAATTTGTCAAAATCTCTAACCAATCCCCCAAAAGTTCCGTAAGGGGAGAAACCTGTTTAAGGGAACGATAGATGAGGTAATCGAAGTCTCCCTCGATCCCCTGCGCTAGTTCCACCGCGAGAGCGGTTTTTCCCATCCCTGCCATCCCAAAAACCGTAATTAAACGGCATTTGTCACCGATGATCCACCGTTTGATCTCGGCGAGTTCTTCCGTACGCCCGCAGAAAAAATCCGCCTCCGTCACCCCTCCCCAGTCCTTCCGATCAATTTCCCCTTTCCCGAAGTTTTCTTCTAGCAATGCTATCTCTTGCCAGTTTAAACCTAATTTCTCGCAAATTGTCGTAAAATTCTCATGACTAATCGGCTTACCTTTGAAAAATTTGGTAACGGTCGCTCTAGCCAAAGGAATCAATTCGGCGAAGGTACTTTTGTTCGTGTATCTCTTTTGTTTAAGAGCGAG
This sequence comes from Microcystis sp. M109S1, assembly GCF_020247025.1. Taxonomy (NCBI): domain Bacteria; kingdom Bacillati; phylum Cyanobacteriota; class Cyanophyceae; order Chroococcales; family Microcystaceae; genus Microcystis; species Microcystis sp. M109S1. The sequence goes on along the minus strand of NZ_JADBRW010000308.1, from coordinate 5,443 downwards.
TTCGGCTTTAGGGATGTATTCGGGATTGATTTTCAGCGATCTAGACATAAGCGGTTATTCAGAAGTTATGCGGAAGTTATCTGGAAGGAATTTAAAAACTATAATCAAGCGATTTTTAAGGCAATTTATTGATATTTATATTAGAAAATATATTACCCGAATGCCATTAAATGTCCTACAAATTAGCCAAGATAATAAGGAAAGAAAGGCAAAAGGTAGGAGGTTACCGAAATGCTAGAAATCATGACTTATATACAGCTTGCTAAAATGAGCGTCGATCTTTTGAGAGCGATCCTCGATCTGATCGATAAATTTTGCGACCCCGACGCAAAAGCTCAAAAAGATGAGGAAGAAGAAGGAAACCCGTAGTCAATAAGCTAAACGGCGCTTAACCTGCATGATCCAATAGCTATAACCCTTTTGGAGTCTATATCGGTGATCCGAAGTAAAAGCCGTTTAGCTTAGATGCTATCGCTCTAGGGTAATGAGCCAACAAGGATAGTCTTGTTGGCTTCTCCTTTGTTTGGGCGAAGTTAGCTTTAAAATGGATTCCAGAGGGATTTCTAATGATCTAGGCATAAATGATGATTTTGGGTATATGCCTATAGTAGCGTAAGTTAGTCAGAAGTTATTCAAAAATTTGTCAGAAGTTAGTCAGAAGTTAGTCAATTATAGTAGTTTTTCTGTTCTTTTCTTTGTAAAATCATTATAGGAAGAGTGTTTCCAGTGTATTTTAAAGACACTAAGATCAATGATCCCCGTCACTACTCAAGAATTAAAACGAAATATTCAAGAAGCTTTGGAGGCAGGAGTCCCGGAAGCGAGGATCGAGCGAATGAAGGACTATCTAAATAAACTCGAATCTGGAGTGTTCGCCAGTCAGGAGAGCACGGGAGTAGCCTATCGGGAAATAGTTCGCGACGGCAAAAATATAATCGAGATGGCGAGCGCTCCCATCCTGCCGGAAGATCCAGAGAAAGACGCATTTGATGAATTAGATGACGGGCAACAGCCAACTATCTTTGACCCTTCAAGCAAGAAAAAATAATGTCTTACAACACATATAATATAACCTAGTCTATAATGTTGGGCTAGGTTATATTATTAGAATAGTCAGTTAAGAATCTACGAAAATCACGTTGCGATGCCTACGATAAAAGACTTTAGTAAACAATATACTCTAGACGAATTGGAATCACTATCGGATTTTGTCGAGCAGGAACTTCGTCTTTCGTCACCAATCGAGTTAGCCTGGTTGGATGTAATAGAAATTAGGGATTTGGGACTAAATACCAATGGTGATTGGTACGGGCAATATGATGGACAGACATTTAAAGCGATAATTCGCCTTAACTCTCTCGTTTTAGGTACGATCGAGCAATTAAAACTAACCTTAGCCCACGAATACGGACATCACTGGACTCTATCCTATCTCGCTGTTCATCACAACTTACGAATTTATAAAGAACGATTACCCCGAACCTATTACAAGATACGCCGTTTGAGCGAAGAGCATTGCGTTTATACTCCCGAACAGAGTAAAGCTTCTTATGAAGATTGGATGAGATGCGATAAGGAAATTATCGCCGAGGATTATCGGGTTCTATTTAGTCCTCATCCTCACAATCAAGATCATCGAATGGTAGGGAATTTGCCGTTGATTAGGCTCTCGACCCATCCATCTATCGGGGAACAAGCTTTAAACATCTGGAGATTGATCCAAAATTTATTTTACACGGTATTCAACCTAGGGATCAGCCATCCCGATGATCGAGTTGAGGAATATATCAGGAATCTCCCCACTACTCCATAGTATTGGATTTTAGCAAAGCTTGATGATTTTCCTCTGTATTCTCGCTGTGCAACATCCGGGAGAAGCGGGGGGAATTCGTCGGGATTTGGCCTTTGAAAACCGTAAATTTGCCCTGAAAACCACTAATGGGCAGGAATTTGAACAAATGCGACAAGTACCCCTAGGGTCGAATTGGCCCAGTGGTCAAGTTAATCAACCTCCCCGGCCAGCAGTGGTGGCGATTCGGCGAACCGAGTCAAAATCTGGATAATACATTTGTTTTAGATTATCGGTTTCCCTTCAGGATTTCCGAAAAACAAAAAAGGGGTCTTAGCCCCTTTTTTCCGGATTAGTTAGTTATTTTTTCGGCGATAACATCATCATCATGTTACGACCTTCTTTTTTTGGCGCTTGCTGTACCTCAGCCACATCCTGTAAATCTTTGGCCATGCGCGCCAGTAATTCTTCCGCTAGGTTAGAGTGTTGAATTTCCCGGCCTCGGAAGGTAATCGTCGCTTTTACCTTATCTCCCGCTTTTAAAAAACGTTGCGCTTGGTTGACTCGCACGTTGTAGTCATGCTCATCGATTTTATAGCGCATTTTAACTTCTTTTATATCGGCTGTATGCTGTTTTTTCTTGGCCTCACGGGCTTTTTTCTCCTGTTCAAACTTGTACTTGCCATAGTCCATAATCCGGCAAACGGGAGGATTTGCCGTTTCACTGACGAGGACGAGATCAAGTTCCTTTTCTTCGGCCACGCGTAAAGCTTCGGCAGGAGTAATAATTCCTAGTTGAGAGCCGTCGCTATCGATAACGCGGATTTCGGGAAAGCGGATTCTTTCGTTAATTTGGGGGAGATCGCGAGTAGTGCGTCTTTTATCTATCACAGGCGTTCTGGGTTATCTCTATTCTAGTTAGTTAATCGGGTGGAGTTTACAAAATGATTTACTTGTTATTCTACCTACTCGATCGAGTTTCTTGGCCAATTGTTAAGTTTTCTTGCAATGTTAATTTTTAGCCGCCGGTCGTCAGCCGCCGGCCGTCAGCCAGATAAGCTGTTGTCTATGGGCTTTGTCAGACCTAAGCTACCATACTCTCAGGAATCGATCGGTAAGGTGCGTTCCCCCTCGTTGCAGCAGGGAACGCACCCGACAAAATCGGCGTAATCGCACTACCTCCTGTAAGCAATGCCTAGATTATAGCAAGACAGTATCAGCCGAAAGTTGAGAAGATTGTCCAGTGCGCTGATGTTTTAATATTACTTATCGCCTAAAACTATGATTACTTATATTAAAATTCATGGCTTTAAATCCTTTCATAATTTTGAAATGGTATTTACGCCGCTTACTGTAGTTGCTGGGGTTAATGCTTCTGGTAAGAGTAATTTATTTGATGCTTTGCAATTGTTGACGCGGCTGGCAGAAGTGGATCTGAAGACGGCTTTTAGCGAGCAACGAGGACATCCTAGCGAACTCTTTACCCAGTATGATGAGGACGACTACGCCACGGAAATGGAATTTATAGTTGAAATGTTAGTCAACCGCAAGGTAAAAGATAATTGGGGTGGGGAAGTCGATCTTAAATATACAAGGTTGCGCTATCAATTAAAAATTAAACGAGAGTCTAATATAATTGGCTTTGAAAACTTGTATATTGTTGATGAACGTTTAGAAAATTTAAAGCACCAGGAAGATAATTGGGTAAAAGATTATATTCCTAAGACAGTATTGGAAAGTTGGCGACCAAAAGTAGGAACGGGTAGGAGAACTTTTCCTTATATTAAGACTGAAGATATTAATGGTATTGCTACCATTGTTGTACATCAAGATGGTCAACAAGGAAATAAAAAAGTATTTCCCGCAAAAAACGCATCACAAACTGTTTTAAGCAGCATTAATACCATAGATTTTAAACATATATTAGCCGCCAAACAAGAAATGCTGAGTTGGAAGTTTATGCAGCTTAATCCCGAAGATCTGCGAGAACCTACTCGTCAAGATATAGGCATCAGAGATACAATAACAGCAAGTGGTAAGAATTTAGCCGCTGCTTTATTTCGCATTAAACAAGATGATGAATATACCCTCACAGCAATTTCCCGTGATCTCAATAATCTGCTACCAAATCTTACAGAAGTTAATGTTTATGATGACAAAGCAAATCGACAATTTATTATCAAGGTAAAAGGCGATGATAATCGGGAGTTTTCTTCGAGAGTGCTTTCCGAAGGAACCCTACGTTTATTAACATTATGTGTCCTGCAATACGACCGACAACACACAGGATTACTGTGTTTTGAAGAGCCAGAAAATGGCATTCATCCTTTTCGTATTGAAGCAATGGCAAGATTATTAAAAGAGCTAACGGTCGATTTTGAAGATACTGAAATGCCTTTACGCCAAGTAATAGTGAACACTCATTCTCCAGTTTTAGTGAGTCAATTAATTAATTGGCAAGATGATAAAAATGTCAGCATTTGGTTGTCTCAACTTACCACTCTAATATCCACTATTGAAGAGAAGCGAATTAAGATGAAAATCACTAAATTTTACCCTGTTATCAAAGAGGATCAAAAACAATTAACTTTATTTTCCTCCGAAAATGAGGTCAAGCTAACTCTCTCGGAAGTGGTCGAATATCTAAAAACTGCTGATGCTGAAAGTGCGATTAAAAATATTAAAAATCAACAAAACCAATTAAAGTAAATCAATTAAGATGGCAAAAACAATCAAACAAATAATTATTGCCTTAGCTACAGAAGGCAGTTCCGATCATAGATTTTTACCGAATATTATTCAGCGCACTTTCGAGAGATTTGCCTTTGACGGTCAACAATAAATAGAAATTTTTGAACCAATTTGTCTTCCACAAATCTCTGGCGAAAATATCCAAGAAAAAGCTAAACAATACGCAATTCAAGCGGTGGAGAAGGGAGCAATGGTTTTGTGCTTCCATGCAGACGCAGATGATAAAACAGATGAAAACGCATTTAAGGAAAGAATTAATCTGGCTTTTAATGCTATTAAATCAGACGAGCGAGACTTATGTAAAAATTTAGTTGCTATCGTTCCAATACAAATGACTGAAGCCTGGATATTAGCAGACAAAGAATTACTAAAAAAAGAATTGTGTACAAATAAAAGTGATAGTGAGTTAGCAATCGATAAAGAACCCGAATCTTTTAGCAATCCGAAAGAAACGATTAAAAATGCCATCAATAAAGCCAGAGAAGGTATGACTAAACGGTATCGAAATAAACTAAAAATTGACGATTTATATTCACCGCTTGCTACAACAATCGAATTGTCGAAATTAGAATCCTTGTCTTCCTACAAAAAATTTGAAGAGGCAGTACGAGATATTTTTCCACAATTAACGAAAGTCAACAATATAGAGGATAATCCTGATGAAACGTGAATAAGACCTTGCTAATACCATTTTTCTAAAGTAATGGCAGAGATGGTTAATTGCCTTCAACCTCAAACCCTATTCTAGAAAAGAAAATGGGATTGACACTCCTGGGCCTAAAGGCGTGAGGATTCTTGAGCTAATCACAGCCCTTTCTGGTTTCCCTTACTTAGGTCTTACACGATTATGTCTGAACCGAACCTACTAGAATATCACTTGCTATCTAGTTATCCTTTTTCTGG
>NZ_JADBRW010000307.1:0-12476 GCF_020247025.1 Microcystis sp. M109S1 | reverse complement strand
TTCCGAAAGTCCTTGACTTGTTTCAGTTTTTCTATTAAGCTCAACATATATTTAAAAGGTTGCCGGTCACTTCTCATTTTACCTGACGGTGATCGCTTTTACTTTTGATATTCTGATGGGAGAATGAAACAGCCCTAGGGTTTGGGGGGTAGACCCCCCAAAAGCTTGGATTGAGTCATAAAATCGGAAGTGATACTAAATCCGTTAAGTATAGGCTACATATCGGGAGAGGCACTCATGCAAAAGGGGCAGTAAATAATCAGTTTTTAATAACCGGATTTAGTATGATATGTTCAATCTCCAGCAATCCTAACACATATTTTTGTAAACTTAAACAATACCCACAGCGATTGTTAGCTTGTTGGCGAATTTTATCTTTAGTATAGTCGGGAATAGGGTTAGGATTCATGCTTCTAAGGGTGAAATTAATCCTCTTTTAAACGCTTCATTTAATCCTTGAGACTTCTTTAACAAGTTTATTTGATAAATTTGCATCAATGACCAAAGTTCCCTATTTTCAAAGGTTGATAAATCCCTCTCTTGTTGTTCATTGAGCAACTCGCTTAATCTTTGATCCTGTTCTGATGCCATTTGTAATTGAGTTAATTTGATAATTTCTTCATCTGATAATGAATTTAGGGATGAGATTTTTTCGCCTTGATAATTGGGACTAATAGAAAAAGCGATCGCTTCTACTAATATATCATTAAGATCACGGTTAATTGAATGGGCTAAGGATTGAGCTAGATTAAAAATCTCATCAGGTAAAGTTAAAGTAATTGAAATAGCCATAAGCTTTTTTGATGCTGGTTTATAGAGATATTATAATTATAACTCAAATTTTTTGGCGATTTCGAGGCAAGATTTACCGATAACTTAACTCACAGCAAACCCAGTTAACTTACGAGTTTCCAGATCGTAAAAAGCTAAAACTATATCTTCTTTAGAAATACCCTCCCTTAATAATTCCGTAGCGATACCTTCCTCAGTCCAATCCTCCTCAATATAAATCTTCTCATTTTTAATCCTAATATGGACTTGAATATTCCTGATTTTTTTCTTGCCTTCCCAACCCATAAAAAGCCAAAAATACTGATCATGTATCTCATCAAAAACAAGACAACTTTCTTGATCTAAATTAGCAGAACCAGAAACCCATTCGTGATATTCTGTTAATACTTTTTTAATGGCATTACGATATTTTTTTAATCTATCCATTGTAAAATTTTCTCCTTTTCCATTTCAACAACCAGCAAAAGTAATTGATTTATTTTCACAATATCCTGAATTGATTCTCGTTGGAAAAAATTTTCATAAATGCTGTCTTTAATGGCTAGATAAATTTGATATTCTGGTTCGGTAAGACTGATTAAATTTCGATATAAAATATATTGTCCTAAAGCTATTTCAAAATCTCTCATAGGTGAGGGACTTAAAAAGCTTTTGATTTCCACAACAATTTTACGTCCATTTCTTTCAGCAGCCAAAGGTTTTTCTGCTGCTAAATCAGCAAATAATTCAGCATCTTTATATTTAATTTTATAAGGATCAGCTAAAATACTCCAACCGTCTTTAATTAAGGCATTTTTCACGGCTTCATGGTAAATATCTTTTGCTGGCATGGTTCTAAAAAAGTAATTTCATTAGTTATATTTAATTTTATTAACAATCCTAAGTCTGATAAAATCGGTAATCAAATTTAAATCAGTTATCGAGTCTGGTTCAAATTTAATTTTTGTTGATGATAAAATTTAGTTTAATTTAAACGATCCCCCCTTCTTCCCTTAATAAGGGTGCTGATAGTCGGGGGGATCTGAATTAAAACCCACTTACTTAGGGGAGGATTGTTGATTACTTCCCTCTAGTTTTTTCGGCCCAAACTTTGCTGGGTAATCCCCAAACATAGATGAAACCTTCGGCAGCTTTATGATCAAATTGATCCTCGGCTCCGTAGGTAGCTAAATCGGGAGAATAGATAGAATTGACTGACTGACGACCGACCACTTTAGCGTTACCTTTAAACAGTTTCACTCGGACCGATCCCGTTACCTGTTCTTGGGTTTTGATGATAAAAGCATCGATCGCTTCCTTTAAGGGACTGTACCACAATCCTTTATAAATTAACTGTCCGTAGGTATCTTCAATTCCCCGTTTATATTGGGTAACATCTCCAGTTAAAGTCAAACTTTCTAGGTCCCGGTGAGCGTCAATTAAAACTAATAAAGCCGGGGCCTCGTAAATTTCTCGGGATTTAATTCCCACTACCCGGTTTTCGATCATATCTAACCGACCAACACCGTGTTTACCCACTAGGTCATTTAATTGACTAATTAGCGTGACGGGAGCGAGATTTTCTCCGTTTAAACTGACGGGAATCCCCTGATTAAAACCAATATCGACGTATTCCGGCTCGTTGGGAGTATCGGCGATCGCTTTGGTCATTAAATAGATTTCTTCCGGGGGTTCCGTCATCGGATCTTCCAAGGGACCGGCTTCAATACTGCGCCCCAACAGGTTACGATCGATACTAAAGGGTGAGGATTTTTTCACGGGAGACTCAATCCCGAATTTTTCCCCGTAGGCGATGGTTTCTTCCCGGCTCATGCCCCATTCCCGGGCGGGAGCGAGAACTTTTAAACTAGGATTGAGGGCCATAATGCCCACATCAAAACGCACCTGATCGTTACCTTTGCCGGTGCAGCCGTGAGAGACGGCATCGGCCCCGTATTTCTCGGCGGCCTCTACTAATAATTTAGCGATTAAAGGACGAGCCAGGGCGGTAGAAAGGGGATAACGATTTTCGTACAGGGCATTAGCTTGAATTGAGGGAAAAGCGTATTCTTTGACGAATTCTTCCTGGGCATTGACCACTAAGGATTCGATCGCTCCGCAGCGCAGAGCTTTTTCTTGAATTGGTCCTAATTCGTCTCCCTGTCCTAAATCGGCGGCTAGGGTAATCACTTCTTGCACTCCCCATTCCTGTTTGAGATAGGGAATACAAACGGAAGTATCGACTCCTCCGGAATAAGCTAAAACCACTCTCTTGGCGCGTCCCATAATTTTTTCACCTAAAAACGACTAATTGATTACTCTTTTAATTTTATTATATATCTTGGGGATTTGATGCTTCTTTTTTAATGCTTTTTTGTTTAGTTTTTGATGAAGAAAAGGAATAGGAAGTCACGAGCAAAGAGCAAAAACTAAACGGGCAACCAGCCGCTATTTACGTTTACTGGCAGGACGACGGGAGGATTTTTTCGGAGCGGTATTTTGGGGATTATCGTTAGTTTTATCTTTAAATATTGGAATAGTAAAATGAAACTGACTGCCGTTATTTTTGCCCTGGGATTCTGCCCAAATTTCGCCGCCCCAACCATTAACGATCTGACGACAGATAGCCAGTCCTAAACCGGTTCCCCCGGCACTGCGTCGCAGGGCCCCCTCCTCTTGGTAAAAGCGATCAAAAACCTGTTCTAAACGATTGGGTTCGATCCCGCGTCCAGTGTCAGAAATGGTTACTTCTAGAGTTTTTGGCTTTCCCGAAGCGACTTCGATCGAGACACTTCCCTCCCGTCCGGTAAACTTACAGGCATTATCGAGCAGTTTGGAGAGTAATTCCACTAACCACTCGCCATCGGCTAAAACAAAGGGCAGATTGGGGGGGACAAGATTGCTAATTTTTGGGTTGTCGTTGTCGAGATTGCGGGAGTGAACATGACTGATGGCTAATTCCACACATTCCGATAAGGATAAAGCTTCGGGATTCCAATTAACCCGGCCACTTTCTAACCGAGAAAGAGTTAAAAAATCTTGGATTAATTTACGCATTCGTTCCGCATCTTTCAGGGCAGTATCAAGCATAATTTGGCGCATTTCTGCCGGCATATCCGGTTCCGAGGCCAAACTTTCTAGACAGACTTGAATGGTGGAGAGGGGGGTGCGTAATTCGTGGCCGGTTATGGCGACTAAATTAGAACGAGTGCGATCGAGGGCGGCCAATTGTTCATTTAAATCCTGTAAATTAGCGTATGCCTCTGCTTGAATGAGGGCGACTCCGATTTGAGTGGCCACCGCATCCACAAGGGCAACATCCTCGCTTTTCCAAGTGGTGGTATAGGGTCCACAGTGATGCAGTTCCAACATTCCCAAGAGACGACTTTGGTAAAGAATCGGTACTAATAACCAGGAATAGATGGAACATTCCCGCACGAGATTTTGAATGGAATCGCCGGGGAGACGGGGATCGTGAATAGCGTCTTCGATTTTCAGGGATTCTCTCAATTCCAGCACTTCCTGAAAAAGAGGATTATTTTTCAGGGGCCATTTTTGTCCTTTGATGGAACTAATGCCGGGGTTTAAAAATTCGTGTTCGATGGTGGCGTTAATGTCGGCCTCATGACAACGATAGACCACGCAGCGACAGACTCCCAATCCCTGCCCCAATTTCTGCACTGCCACCTGTAGGATAGCTTCCGGATCGAGGGAACGACGGATCGAGGCTGTCACCGAGTTGATCAGTCTTTCCTTGTGTTCTTTCGATGCCAAGGAACGATTGGCTTTCAGCAGTTTATACTGTCCCGCTTGCAAATAAGTGACCAATCGCTGGACAAAGGGATCTGATTCCTCTTGATGATCCCTGTCCGTCAGTTCACAGATCAGGTATTCTTCTTGAGCGCGCCTAATTTTGTCGGCTAGTTCGGGACGATAATCGAGAATATGATTTAAAAGAATTTGGGCGGCCTGTTGACTCCCATGGCGATCGCTCGTCCAAATCCCCTCAAAACGACGATTATTATCCATAGCTGCCCCATTTTCCCCCTCTGCTGTCAGATGGGTTCGTTCCCGACAGATTAAACAACTAGCATAATGGCGACCGATAACCACTAGATGCCATTCTTGGGCTAAACTGTCCTCCGGTTGAAAAGCGATCGTCTCGTAAATGTCGGAACTATGCTTAAAATCGGTTTCTGGGGCCGACAAAACATAAACTTGCCCGCTTTTGTGGGCAATGCGTCGATAGCGATGGGCCTCTTGACGATAAAAGCGCTCACGCTGAAAACTGGCAATCACTAACGGTTGATCGTCTTCCGCTAAAACCTGATCCTCCATGGCGTGGGATAACGCAGTCAGGGATGCTTTGAAGTACATCTGCGATCGCCATTGGGGGAGTAACTGCAACAGTTCTGTTAAAACAGAAGTTGATCTGCTCATCGATAATCTGTCTCGAGTCGGGTGTGACTAAGCTAAACGGCGCTTAACCTGCATGATCCAATAGCTATAACCCTTTTGGAGTCTATATCGGTGATCCGAAGTAAAAGCCGTTTAGCTTAGCAAGCGCGATAGAGGGAACTAGCAATTTCTCCCTTGACCCTATCCTACAGGCTCAAGGGGACAAGAGGTGAGATCGTGACGTCAAGAAATTTAAACCGAGTGATGCCAAAAGTGAGCGAAATTATTCTAGTTAACTAGATGTAGGCGACTTTCATTGCCCAAAGGATCAGAGCAATAATACTACCGATAACGATAATCGACGATATCGCCACTACTGCCGGTTTATCGGCTCCCTCGAATTTCATGATGCCACGATTTAAGTCTGACATTGCCCTTAACTCCTTTTCATGAGATGGATGTAGAAAGTATGAGACACTTTAGGATCATAAATTAGCGAACTCTCATCTATCCGTGTTATTAGAAATTGGTATCATTCGGCTGTCTTTAATCATTCTAGGCGTTCTTTTCGCCCTTGCCCTTTTCCTTGAGGCTATTTTAAGAATTGTCTTCGGGTTCGGTAATCCGCTTATTTACGAAGCTGATGCTGAAATTGGCTATCTTTTGGCTCCTAATCAACAAACGCGCCGTTTTTCTAATCTTATCGCCGTTAATCAGTATTCGATGCGGAGCGATCCGATTACACCTCAACGGCCCCCGGAGACGACGAGAATACTGTTAATCGGGGATTCGATCGCTAATGGCTCCTGGTGGACGGATCAAAAAGAGACCATTTCTGCTTTAATCACCAAAAATTTAGGCCAGAATCTGACTGGTTCAGTGGAGGTTCTCAATGCTTCGGCCAATTCTTGGGGACCGCGCAATCAATTGGCTTATCTGCGACGTTTCGGAACCTTTGAATCCCAGGTGATTGTGTTATTAATGAACACCGATGATCTGTTCGCTTTAGCTCCTAGTTCGGCGGTGGTGGGACGAGAAATTAATTATCCCGCTCGCCGGCCGGCTTTAGCTTTAATCGAATTGTACGATCGATATTTTAAGCGTTATCCTCCCCTGCCACCGGTGCGAGAAGGGGGCGATCGAGTGGACAATAATTTAACCGCTCTTGCCCAAATTCAAGCCCTTGCTCAGGCTAATCAAGCCCGTTTAATTATCGCTATTACCCCCCTCATTCGCGAAGCTCAAAAACAGGGGCGAGATTATGAATTAAAAGCCCGTCAAAGACTAGCAGATTTCACCGACAACCAGCAGATTTTTTATCTAGATTTTCTGCCCATTTTTCAAGCCCATCCTACTCCTGATTCCCTCTATCGCGATAATATTCATCTTAGTGGAGACGGTAACGAGTTAATTAGTCAAAAACTGACCGAGGCAATCAAAAATGTCTTTTAAGTAGGGTTGACTGAAAAAGTTTGGGCTCTTCGTTACTTGGTATGGTTCGATAGGGGGGGCATAAATCGACTAAATCCTTATCTGGCAAGAGATTTAATTGATTAGCTCGTTCTAGATCGAAAACAATTGCCAAAAATCGAAGCAATGTCTTTCTCTATAAGGGTTTCATCTCTTATCATCCTGTCCGTTGCATAAGATAAACCGAAGAACCAAAGTTTGTTGCTGGAGTCAGTTATCAGTTATCAGTTATCAGTTATCAGATGTGAGTTTACTGGGGAGCATCTCAGTTCTGCGATGAATATAAACACTTAGGAAAAACCAGCGATCAGCAAAATTTGGTTTTGCAAGTGAAAAGAAATAGTGTACAATGACGAGAGACTGAAACTCAAAATTATCCCAATTCTTGAGGTTGATGCGTTTTATTTTTGAAATGGCGACTTATGAAAATCACAAAAAGCATCCTCTTGGCAGTTCCCCTGCTGTTATCAGGTCCCTTATCCCACGGAGTAATTGCACAGACAGCTCCAACAACTCGCTTCCAAGGAAATATTTCAGGGGTTTTCACCAATGCAGACACTGGAGTTGTTACCGGTTTAGGGACTAATAATTTCACCTGGGGCGTAGGATCACCACCACCACCGGGTCGCTTGACTTTTACGGGAAAACCATTTGATGTCAATGTTACGACTGGATACGTTTACGGACCTCGGGCTAGGAATGATCGGGAAGTTTTTTCTTTAGGTACGCTGGACTATTTTAATGGCACAATTCAACTAGGGACAGAAGCTAACAGCGTCCGACTAGATGTGACAACGCAGGTGACTTCTCCAGTAGGAACTAATCCTACAACTTTTCAAGCTCCACTCAACTTGATCAACTCTCCCAATACAAGCGATCCGATTGCCAGTGCCGACTCGGTTTTTCTTCCTAAAAATCTACCGCCAGTAGTCATGCAAACACCAGGTGGCGCTCCTATAACTCTGGAAATACCTGGTTTTGGGACAACTACAGGAAGCGGGTTTTCTACAATCGACCAGTTCTTTGTCTTAGAAGGGGGAACGGCTACAGCTGATTTGCTAGGTCGCTTTGTACCAGCTTGTGAGCCAATTGTCAACGGAGCTACCTCTGTTTCCATCAGTGGTCCGACCATAACAGCAACTTTTCAACCCAAATTTAATCTGACAATTTCTCAGGCTGCTCAGCTTTGTGGTTATGACCATTTTAATTGGTATCAAGTCATTGATACCGATCCCAACCCTCCTGGTGGTTTATCTGTACCTTATGTAGATCCACCTATAGGAGGTGGACCTGCTTTCGGAGGCTTTGCAGATAACCTACCTTTTTATTGGGATGAACAAGGAGCAACTGGTACAGGCTATCATCTCCAAGACAATTTAACAGCAAATACATTGCACTATGAAGATACACCTTCTGAACCTAGCTTGACAGCTGGACAATTTCTCGGTTTCAACACCTTTCTTGTTGGAGTATTGCCTGATAATACTTGGGATACACTCTATGCTTTCAGTTGGAAGAGTAACTTTAACGGAACAGTCGGAGGAGTAAGTAGTCGGCGTACTATTGGCTCTCCAGATCCAGGTGGCACAGGTGGTGTATTCGATCTCCAACTCGATCTTAATCCTGATGAAGTACCAGAAGAAGTAAGGAATCTAATGGAAAGAGATGGTTCCCGAAATGCTTCTACCACAATTGAACCGGCTGCCAAAGTACCTGAACCTTCGACACTACTGGGGACTATTCTTGCTTTAGGGGTTGGGCTTTTTTCCAGGAAAGCCAAGAAAAATCAGAAGCATTGATGCAATGAGTTGAGTAACATTACCATCTGCCAAGGTTACTCAAAAAAAAGAAAACTAACACTCCTCAACCAGCTTGAATTGAGGAGGTTTTTTTATAATTTTTCCAGTTTATTCGTTATTAAGTCAAACCGCCAATTTGCTGTTACATAGCGCCTTTCATTTTCAACATAGTGGGGATAGTTTTCTATATCATAAAATTGTGAATTATTAGAAAACTTTCCTAATTGAAAAATCCTCAACTTAGAAAATTCCTCATTTTCCTGACAATTGTTAACATCAAACAATTTGCTATAACGAATACTCCTTCTTAACGGGCCAGTTCCAGGATAGTATTCGTCACTTTCTGGTCTGCCAGTAGCAAAGAGAACTGCGAGAAAATGATCGTTGGCTGAAAATACAAACTTCTCAGGTCCGACTGTAGTAACATTTTCCAGTTGGCACGCCAACGTCAGTTTTGGATAGTTATACAAGCGCAGCTTGCCTTCGCTATAAGTTAAGAATTTTTTTTCGTTATGAGAAAATCCATAAATCCTTTGTGGGAAAGTGGCGAGTTGACGGCCGGTTTCTAAATCCCAAAAAGCTGCCCGATCTTTTTGAGATGTAACAAGAGTTTTTCCGTCTGCTAAAAGTAAAATCTCTCTGACGACAACACCTGTTGCCATGTGAAAATTATAAATAACTTCCCCTGTAGTTTTGCTTTTAACAATAATTTGACCGCTGCGATTACCAATAATTTGATAAGCTATAGTTCTTGTCATTCCTGCTTCTAAATTATTTCTTTGAATTGGATTATGCGACAATAAAATGCCAATAATTCCGAGAATAACGATGATGATTTTTAGAGCAATTAGCTGGAATTTTTCTCTCATGCCTAAATTTTTATTAATGCAAAGGACACCAGTACACGGCCAATTCAAGTCTGAATTGCATCAGGATATATTACTGTTTACTGTTTACTGTTCACTGAAAATACTCCCCAATTCATAATTCATAAGTGGGTGGTTGGAATTAAATATAAGATGAACGTAGGTTGGGCTTCGGCCTTGATCTCAGCCGAACGGTTGAAGCATGAAACCCAACGCCCGCTCATGTTACGCTACCGCTAACCCATCCTACAAATAATTGTACCTCCCTACTTAATTCCCTAACAACCATACCAAAGCTTTTCTATCTGCTTTGCTAGGGCCGATAACTCAGAGCGATCGCTTGTATCCCTTAACAGGGTGACATGGCCTAATTTTCGACCGGGGCGGGATTTTTTACCATACCAAAAAACGTGAGCCTCCGGAATTGCCGCTAAAACTGCTCGTTTTTCGGCGTAATCGCCGTCACTATCCTCAAAACCCAATAAATTAACCATAACTGCCCCGGCAGATTTTAAGTCCCCGGCTCCGAGGGGCAAATTAGCCACTGCTTGCAGTTGTAGGGCAAATTGGGAGGTAAGACAGGCAGAAAGGCTGTAATGACCCGAATTATGGGTACGGGGAGCGATTTCATTAATCAATACCTCTCCCTGGGAAGTGACAAATAATTCCATCCCGAAAACCCCCACCGCCGACAAACTACTTAACAGATGACGGGCGATATATTCGGTTTGAGCGTGTAAAGATTGATTAAGAGTGGCGGGAGCGATTACCCAGTGACAGACTTGCTCCTCTTGATGGGTTTCCACCACGGGATAGGTGACGATTTCCCCGGTTAATCCCCTAGCGGCAACGATGGCTAATTCGCGCTCGTAGGGAATATAAGCTTCTAACATCAAGTCAAGAGGCTCTAATTGCGGCTTTTTGGCGTTTAATTCTTCAGGAGTGCGAATAATAAAGGTTCCTTGACCATCATAACCGTGTCGTCGCGCTTTCAGCACTAGCGGAAAAGGATAATTTTCTAGTTGGGATAAATTATCTATCGCCCAAAAATCAGGCACAGGCAACCCTAGGGAGCGTAAATAACATCTTTGCTTGTATTTATCCAATAGGGGGCGCAGATTTGCCAAACTAGGATAGAATTTCACTCCTGTGTCCGCTAATTCTTCTAGGGCATCTAAATTAACAAACTCATTTTCAAACGTGATCAGATCACAATGTTGAGCTAGTTTTTTTGTGCCTTCCACGTCAGCTATTTCTGCGAAGACAACCCCGTCAGCTAAAGCAACGGCGGGATCGTCGGGGTGTGGTGTTTGTACAATTAGAGAAATGCCTAATTTCTTGGCTTCCTGTGCCATCATCCAAGCTAATTGTCCACCACCAATAACACCAACCCTTGTTTGCATCATTGATCACATCCTAAAGATTCCGGGGTAGAGACGCCGGTTTTTGAGTTTACACCCTCGGCTCTTTCACAGAGATTTTTGATTTGTTGAGCGTCAAGCACTGCAAAACTAAAATCAGCACCGTTGATATTTACTCCCTCGAAAATGGTACGCAGCATAATTGCTTCGGCAAAAATGGCATCGCTTAAATCAGAATTTTTAAAGGTACTCAGATAGGCTAACCCATTGGTTAAGTCCGCTCCATGAAAGTTGCCTTCGATGATAGAGGCTCCGTTAAACACCGCCCCGCGCAAATCGGCAGAACTAAAGTTAGAATCTTGGAGATTAACGTTAGTAAATTGGGCAGATTGCAAATTTTGTCCCGAAAAATCCTTTCCTGTCAGATTCTGGTTTTCATAACTGGCATTGGCTCCTGTGACAGCAGCAGAACTGGCAGCTAAGGCATTGACAGGAGATAGGATAAATAGTAAGGCAAAAAAAGCGATCGCTAATCGAAAGATAGTCTTCATCAGGGGAAAATTCCATCAGTGGGCATTCTTGATTTTATAGCAGTAAGCCATCGGCCGTCAGCTTTTCGCTGGCCGCTAGAAATTGCTGGCACAGAAACCTTTATAATAGCTGTCTAAGCTTATACTGCCATGCAATTTAGTCTAAACAAAAATATTTAAGCAACGGGCCATCAGCTTTCAGCTAAATACAAAAGTTAATTAATTTTCTCTCTCCTGACTCCTATTTCTAAGGACAATTTCTGATTTATACAAGAGGTTTGATGGATACATCGCAACTTTTATTCAATGGTTTAGCCGTCGGCAGTATTATTGCTCTGGCTGCTGTTGGGTTAACCCTTACCTGTGGCATTTTGCGTCTGTCTAATTTTGCCCACGGCGATTTTATGACTTTGGGTGCTTACATAACTTGGGTGGTAAATGCTCAAGGGATTAATCTCTGGTTAGCGATGCTGGTGGGGGCAGCGGTGACAGCTATTGCCATGCTCATTGCCGAGAGATTATTGTGGAAACCCATGCGCGATCGACGGGCTGATTCTACCACTTTAATTATTATTTCGATCGGTTTGGCTTTATTTCTTCGCAATGGTATTTTAATGATCTGGGGCGGTAGTAATCAACGCTACGATCTGCCTGTGATGACCGCTACAGAAATTTTTGGGATTAAAGTAGCTTTCGATCGCTTGTTAGTCATTGGTTTGGCAATTATAGTTATTATTGCCCTCCATTTGTTATTGCAAAAAACTAAGATCGGTAAGGCGATGCGCGCCGTAGCTGACAGCACCGATTTAGCTAGAGTAACCGGAATTAACGTCGAATGGGTTGTCTTCTGGACATGGATAATTACGGGAGTTTTAACTGCTTTAGCCGGAGCGATGTTCGGGTTAATTACTGGGGGAGTGCGTCCCAATATGGGCTGGTTTTTAATCTTACCAATGTTTGCCGCCGTGATTTTAGGTGGTATTGGTAATCCCTACGGAGCGATTGCCGGGGCTTTAATTATTGGTGTTGCCCAAGAAATTAGTGTTCCCTTAATTGGTTCTGATTATAAATTAGCCGTGGCTTTATTAATTATGATCTTGCTGTTATTATTCCGTCCCCAAGGTTTATTTAAAGGCACGGTTTAACAGTTATCAGTTATCAGTTATCAGTTATCAGTTATCAGTTATCAGTTATCAGTTATCAGTTATCAGTTATCAGTTATCAGTTATCAGTTATCAGTTATCAGTTATCAGTTATCAGTTATCAGTTATCAGTTATCAG
>NZ_JADBRW010000306.1:0-4019 GCF_020247025.1 Microcystis sp. M109S1 | reverse complement strand
CTATCGAACCATACCAAGTAACGAAGAACCAAAACAACAAATGTAGGGTGTGTTAGCGTCAGCGTAACGCACCAACTTTGAACATTGGACAAGGTGCGTTACATTTCATTAACGCACCCTACAAGATCTGCGATCGCACTAAACTTGCATACCAAGGCATTATAGCTAACGTAGCTGGGAGCATCAAAATAGAGATTGCTCCCATCGGTACTCCCCACTCATCAAAGACAATTCTGACACTCCATATATTACCAACGATCATGCATCCAAATCCAACTAAAGCTCCCAAGCCCCCTACTGCTGTCACTGCTCCGTTTTTTCCTTTTCTTGCCATGTTGCTCACCGCTAGATTCAAATTACTTAAGGAAACTTAATCATAGAAGCCTTCTGGGAATCTAGCAAAGATTCTCGTATCTGGCTGCACTTGGTCACAAAATTTCACTATTATTTCGGGTGCGGTGATTTGTTAAAGTGATTATTCACTAAATGGTATCAGCCGCGACGACAATTATCGCAATGACCACAGCGAAAATTATCGGCATTTTCCTGAAACCCAAAGGCATTTAAGAGAAAGTGCCAACGACAGCGACGGGTATAGAGGTAGGGAAATATCTCATTTTTGGGTTTAAAAGTCATCTTGGCTGAATTATGGCGATAAATAAGCCGATAATGAAAAGGATCGAGCCATTCTAGGCGATCGAGACTGTGTAAAAGGGAGAGAATGAGCGCACCATCGGGAAATTCGGCACTAATCGCCTCTACTTTGCCCTCTAGGGGAATTTGGGCTAAAATTTGCCAAGCTTGTCGGTATTGACGCTCCTGTTGGTAGTTAAAGAATTTTTGCTGGTTTTTATCGCTATTATCTAACCATCCCGTCGGTTCACTAATTAAGGTGAGAGCCTGCATTTTGCCGCCATCGCGACCACCGCGGCCGATTTCCTGTAGGTATTCCGATAGTAAAGCTGGGGGTTGGTAGTGGACAACCCAACGCACATCGGGTTTATTGATACCCATGCCAAAAGCTGAGGTACAGACAACAAAAGTTAAATCCCCCCGCAGCCAATTTTGTTCTATTTCCCGACGCTGAAAGGGCGATAAACCGGCATGGTAGGCACTGGTGCGATAATGGAGAGATTGCAACCATGCCGCTAAATTTTCACTATGGCGACGGGAACGAGTATAGATCAGGCCGGATTGTCGAGGTTGACTGGTGAGGAAGTTTAATAGTTGATGACGACGACAACCGGGGCTAATACATATTTTGGTGCTTAAGTCAAGGTTTTGACGGTAAGGATTTATTAAGAAAAGCTGCGGTTTTTCTAGCTGTAAGACGCGGGTGAGAGTCTCACGGGTGGCGGGGTTAGCGGTGGCGGTAAAAGCAGCGATCGCTATTTGGCTGCCGGCTGGTTTTGATTGCAGAAGAGCGGGACGGACAGCACCGAGACGACGGTAAGCAGGACGAAAATTATCGCCCCACTGGGTTAAACAATGGGCCTCGTCGAGGATGAGAGCGTTAATTTTAACGTGGGGAAGGGTTAATTTTGACCAGAGAGGCGGACTTAAGAGCGTTTCCGGCGAAAGATAGAGAAGTCGCAGGGTTTGACTTGCGATCGCATCTAAAGTTTTCTTTCTCTGTTGTCGGGGGATTTCGTGATGAATCAGGGCAACGGGTAATTTTTTGGCTAATAATTCCTCCACCTGATTTTCCATCAGGGCAACTAAGGGGGAAATCACTAGGGTTAAGCCGGTTTTTAATAAAGCGGGCAATTGAAAACAGATAGATTTACCGAATCCCGTGGGCATGACAATCAGAGCATCTTTTGCCGCTAAAATTGTCTCGATAATCTCCTGTTGGGGAAAGCGAAAGCTATCATAGCCCCAAATTTTTTGAAAAATAGTCTGGATGCTTTCGGAATCGTGGGAAGACATGGGTTAACTGCTGGGGTGTGGGGTGTGGGGTTTTGACTATCCCGGACGGGGAACAATTTTTCCCTGGATTTGAATTTTTTTGGCACTTCTTTAATAATCTGTTACACTTATAGCGATCAATCTTTGTCTGGGGAATTACTGATGACTGAACCTGTTAGCACCACTGACCCCGCAGTAGAAACCGCCAACGAAGCGCAACCCAGTTACGTCAAGCTGGCGATGCGGAATATGGTCAAGAAAAAAGGCATCTCTTTAAAACACTTTTTTTTGACTACGGCAGCCTTACTCGCCTTTTTTGTGGGTATTTCCTATCTGACGCGTCCCTAGGATGAAATCTGGTGAGTGAGACTTTGCCCCTAGTGGTGGATTTATGCCTACAGGATAATTATTTTGATCCCGGAAATAGTCCTGTGGATGGGGAAACTTGGCACTATTGGTTGGAGACATGGTTAGGCTATCTATCGGATTATCTCCCCGTTGCCGCCGGTTATGAACTAAGTTTGCGCTTAACAGACGATCGAGAAATTCAGGCCTATAATTCCCAATATCGCCACAAAGATCAACCGACGGATGTTCTCGCTTTTGCCGCTCTCGAAGTGGATTTCCCAGTCGATGAGGGCATTTTAGAGACAGAACCTTTATATTTGGGGGATATTATCATCTCTGTCGAGACAGCACAACAACAGGCTTTAACACAAAATCATTCTTTGGCACGAGAATTGGCCTGGTTAACTGCCCACGCTTGTTTACATCTTTTGGGTTGGGACCATCCCGATGAAACAAGTCTGTTAGAAATGCTATCTTTACAGGAAACTTTGTTAACAACCGTCAAAATTGCCGATACATAGTTAGTTGTTTTTGTCAAGCATTATTGAGGAATATGAAGACAAATTATCATCAAGCCAACCAATCTGCCAGCATACCTAATCCCTATCTCAACAATAATTTTATCCCTCGATCGGGACAGGTGAGTGAGGGCAACAATCCCAGTCAAAGAGAATACGCTTGGCAAGTCGCCTCGAATCTGTTAGTCAGTTTTCGCTACGCTTGGGCAGGAGTCTGTTATGCTTTTGTCAGTCAAAGAAATTTTCGCATTCACACCCTGATTACCCTAGTAGCGATTAGTTGGGGCTTATTTTTGCGGGTTAATGCCATGGAAATGGCGATTGTCACCCTTACCTGCGCTCTGGTGATGGTCTTAGAATTAATTAACACTGCCCTAGAATCAGTGGTAGATCTGACGGTGGGGCAATCCTACCATGATTTAGCCAAAATAGCGAAAGATTGTGCCGCTGGTGCCGTTTTAATCGCCTCGATCGCCGCTTTACTCGTAGCGGCTTTTATTTTTATTCCCCATTTATTAGGGTAAGCGGGAAGCTTTTTTCAGTGATCAGTAAACAGTAAACAGTGAACTGAAAACTCAAATCTGATCACTGATAAGCTGTGCTGATTTTAAAATGCGTAGGGGAAACTTCAGTACAAATGCTCGAACTTCCTCTCCCTGCTGCCAACTCCGGCACTGCGGTGCAGTCTTAACCAGTAATATTAGATAGTCAACAGCTTAACTGATCACTAATCACTGATCACTAATCACTGATAACTAATCACTGATAACTGATCACTGATAACTGATCACTGATTTGGCATAAGAGGACTCGACAACTTTTAGCCGATAAATTTAACTTTTCTTAACCCAAGCCTAAACTGGCGAGGGGAGAGGGTTTCGCTATATATAAAAAATTGTAATCGTCGATACAGCAAAAAATCTCTTTTGTCCCTCTATAGGTTAGACTATAGTTAGTGATAAGACTTCTTTTGTAGATCTTGCAGGAAATCTCCCATGAGTGCCATAACTTTCTCCACCGCTCCCACCGCTTACTCTATCAGGATGATCAAGGACGAAGTCCGTCAGATGGTAGAACAGGGGGTAGTAAGCAGACACCAACCGAGGGAGCATCTCACTTACGCGATGAGTAATTATACTTAGCCTAAAAGCCACTCTTAATCGTGTCTTGGAACGAAATAGAGGCTTTTAAAGACTGCGTACATGGAGAATTAAAACAAGAATTACCCTCGAAAAGCCTATTTTT
>NZ_JADBRW010000305.1:0-7540 GCF_020247025.1 Microcystis sp. M109S1 | reverse complement strand
CTTTAAACGGACGTGGAGGAAAGCGTAAGACTTCTGTTAAAGAAGCAGCATCCCGTGAAGCGTCAACCCCATTCAGCGACCATTCTAAAAAGGTGGCGTGGTGAGGAATCGCCGTCCGTTTTACGGCGGCGAGGATGTCAATTAAAGCCGATGGACTAGAAGCAATGGCGAATAGTAGTGGAATAGGCGATTAAAGGAGTGAAACCTGTGCAAATATTCACAACAATCCCCGGTTTACGCACTTTTTTGGCTGATTATCGCCATGATCGCAGTATTGCCCTTGTGCCAACCATGGGGGCGCTCCATAAAGGTCATGCTAGTCTAATTCGGCGCGCAGTGGCCGAAGCGGAGGTGACTGTGGTTAGTATTTTTGTTAATCCTCTACAATTTAGCCCCACAGAGGATTTTTCTCGCTATCCCCGCAGCCTTGACAGCGATCGCCAATTGTGTGAATCCTTGGGAGTTGCTGCTATTTTTGCTCCGAGTGCGGAAACTTTAGGAATTGGTGATTCTGAGGAGATAACCGCAGTTGTTCCCCCGATTTCTCTGACTAGCGGGTTATGTGGTGCTTTTCGTCCGGGGCATTTTCAGGGAGTAGCCACAATTGTCACTAGGTTGTTTAATATAATTGCACCGACGATCGCCTATTTTGGCGAAAAGGATGCCCAACAGTTAGCGATTATCCGGCAATTAGTCAGGGATTTAAATTTAGCGATCGAGATTCGCGCTTGTGCTACAGTGCGAGAAACATCGGGATTAGCAGTTAGTTCTCGCAATCAGTATCTATCGGCGACAGAAAGGGAAAAAGCGACAATTATCGTCAAAAGTTTGCAATTAGCTCTCGAAAGTTTTCGTTTAGGGGAAAGACAAAGGGAAAAATTACTGGCTATTGTCCAAAAAAATCTGGACAGAGTAGCAGAATTTCGCTGTCAGTATCTGGATTTAGTCCATCCCCAGAGTTTACAACCGATCGAGCAGATCGAGACAGATGGCTTGTTAGCGATCGCTGGATTGATCGGTCAAACCCGTTTAATTGATAATATTATCTTGCGTCAACGTCGGGCAGTTATCGCTATTGATGGGCCTGCTGGAGCGGGAAAATCCACAGTCACGCGCTTAGTAGCGGAAAAATTGGGGTTAACCTATCTCGATACCGGTGCGATGTATCGCGCGGTGACATGGTTAGTGGTCAATTCCGGTCTGGATTTGTCCGCAGAAGCGGCCATCGCCGAGTTATTATCTTTAGCGAAGATAGCAATAATTCCAGCCGATAGTCCCGAAAATGTGACTATAGTGAAGATTAATGGGCAGGATGTGACTTTAGAGATTCGCTCTCCCGCAATTACCGCGCAAGTGTCCAGAATTGCCGCTCAAAAAGCGGTGCGACAGCAGTTAGTCACCCTGCAAAGAGAGATGGGAATGTCAGGGGGAATAGTCGTCGAAGGTCGGGATATTGGTACTAATGTTTTCCCAGAAGCGGAATTAAAGATTTTCTTGACAGCAACACCCGAAGAAAGAGCCAGAAGAAGATTGAAAGACTTAGAAGCGCAGGGAAATGGGGGTATTAGTCTCGCAGAATTAACCCAAGAGATTGAAAAAAGGGATTATTTGGATAGTAATCGCTCCCTAGCACCCCTGCGAAAAGCCGCAGATGCGATCGAAGTTAATAGCGATCATCTCAGTATTGCAGAAGTCACGGAAAAAATCATTGCTCTTTATCATCAAGGAGAAGAAAATCAATGGAGAAGCCTCTAGTTTTTTTAGATACTGATGTTTTGATTTCTTATCTACGAGGAGATCTAGCCAGTGTACATTTATTCGATCGAGTATTTCTCGATCGCGTTTGTCTTGCTATTAATGCGATTGTTTTACAAGAGTTATTATTTTTAGCAGAAGTTCGTAATCATCCTGAAATAGTCGATCGGATTCAAGAAAAGGTGACTATCTTGGATTTTGATTTAGTTAAACTTGATAAATATTGGCAAAATGCTAGAGATATTCGCAATATTTTGGCAGACTCGAACGATGTTTTAATTTTAAGTAGTGCCGCTAATTGTGATTATTTAGTTACCTATGATCAAAAACTTAAAAAAGCCTCTAGTTATCTATATAACTCTAAACCGATGGTAGTAACAACTGAAGAATTATTAGAGGTTATCGATCAAGAAAATATAGTCCCTTCTAGCCTCTCTTGCCAAGGATATAAATCGTCAAATTTCCCCTTAAACAAGGTGATTTAGGAAGATAATTATGAAGTTAAATTCCCTGACTATCAAATCTATCTGTTTAACGGTAACTTCCTTGATAATTATCGGCAGTCCAGCTATATCTTTAGCCGATCATAGATCACCAATAACTTTAGCTTCTAGGGATTTATCAAACCAGCAACAGGGACGAACAATTATTCTTAATGGTCGTTCTTTCTCTATTCCTTGGCAACAGTGGACAGTAGGAAATAGTACCAGAATTGCCATGAGTGACACGGGAGCAAGACAATTATTCGGCATGGATTTTCTTAGCACAAATGATCCGAAAAAGCAACCGATAAGCTGGTTTAATTTACAAACTTTATCAGCTAATTTTATCAATTCCGATCGCTGGCTAGACGTTACGGATATTTTACTAACAACGGGTGCAACAACCACTATTAATGGCGATAGTTTAACTATTAACTTTCCTGCTCCTCAGATTCAAGATATTCAGCTAGAAAATTATGGGGCAGTACAAAGGATTATTATTCAACTCGATCGCCCGACCTTTTGGCAAGTTAGTCAGGCAAAAAATCAAGCAGTGATTACCCTAGAAGGAAATGCCCAGCAATCCCTTATCTCTAGGTTTCAACCCCAAACTAGCAGCAACAGTAACCAAAATAACGATGAAGATGATCTAGGCAACTCCAATAATAACTTACCCACTCAGATCACTTCCTTAGAAAATAATGGAGTGATCAGTCGTTTAAAAATCAATCTTCCCACTGCCTACGGATTACAGATCAGCAGTGTGGATAATCCTCCCCGAATTATTATTGATTCTCGTCCCGATGCTATGGATGAAAAGCGCATTGTTTGGCAACCAGGGTTAATCTGGAATCAAAAATATATCCAGTTAGATAAAGATTGGTTTCCCGTGACTTGGTTAGAAATCGATCCCAGAAATCCTCAGATAACTATTAAACCAATTACCGCTAATTCCACCTCAGTGCGCGGCACTAATCCCCTGATCATGATTAATAGCGAAAGTAATGCGGTAGCGATGATTAATGGCGGCTTTTTTAATCGTAATAATCAGTTACCTTTGGGGGCAATTCGTGTCGATGGCAAATGGTTATCCGGACCAATTTTAAACCGAGGAGCGATCGCATGGGATAATCGTGGTCAGATCAGGATCGATCGCCTTAGTTTAGAGGAAACTCTCATTACTGCCACTGGACAACGTTTTCCCCTAACCCAGTTAAATAGTGCTTTCCTGACAGCCGGCTGCAGTCGTTATACTCGCGATTGGGGGAGTAATTATCATCCCCTCACCGAGCGCGAAACTGGGTTAGTCGTCCAAGGCGATCGCATAACGGAGAAATTAAATAATCTTTTCCCACAGGATAGTATCGCCATACCAGAAAATGGTTATTTAGTCATCTGCCGAAAGACAGATATTAATTTAAATATTGGTGAAAGAGTCAACCTCGATAGCGTCACCCTACCGAGAGATTTTGCTGATTATCCCCAGATTTTAGGTGCTGGCCCCCTATTATTGCAGAATGGGCGCATAGTTTTGGACGGAAATGCCGAAAAATTTAGTCCTGCATTCCAAAATCAACAGGCGTCCCGTAGTGCGATCGCAGTCAGCCGAGAAGGAAAAATTTTGCTAGTGGCTATCCATAATCGCGTCGGGGGACGGGGGGCAACTTTAGGCGAATTAGCCCGAATTTTGCTGTTAATGTCGGCAAAGGACGGTTTAAACCTAGATGGGGGTAGTTCCACCGGGATAGCCTTGGGGGGTTATCTGCTCGATCGCTCTGCCGTTACCGCCGCAAAAGTCCATAATGGAATAGGGATATTTTTGTCCCCGTCTCCTTGAAAGGTGTGAAAACAATGGATAATAGCGACTGGATTAAACAATTGCTGCTGATGGGTATTGGCACTACTTCCATGGTGGCAGAAAAGATCAAAGAAGTGAGCGACGAATTAGTAAAAGACGGTAAAATCAATTCCGATCAGGCTAAAAACTTTGTCGATGATCTGATGACACAGATGAAGTCTGAACAAGGGAGCTTCGAGAATAACTTAGAACGCTATATCCGCAATATCTTGCAGGATTTAGGGGTTCCCCGACAATCGGAAATGGATGAACTGCGAGGAAGGATTGATAGATTAGAACGGCAGGTGAGAGACTTAGAGAATAAACTCTGGCGTTAGGGAACTATGAAATCAATGCGCGAAATCTTGCTCAGTTTTGCTATTATTGCGGTTTGTGGCTTATTTTTAATCGTTGCTTCCCTCTTTGGTGGGGGGGAAAAAATCAATGCGATCGCCGCAGAAATCGAGCCACCCGCTATCACTCAAACTATTAATAAGGAAATCATCTCCATGGATTTAGATCAAGCAGTCACCACCGATTCGGGACTAAAATACATCGATATCGTGGAAGGAACTGGAGAAAGTCCTCAAAAAGGTCAAAAAGTGACTGTTCACTACACGGGAACCCTCACAGACGGCAAAAAATTCGATAGTTCCAAAGATCGCAATCAACCTTTTACCTTTACCATTGGAGTTGGTCAAGTGATCAAAGGATGGGATGAAGGAGTGGCATCGATGAAAGTCGGTGGGCAGCGTACCTTAATTATCCCCCCAGAATTAGGTTATGGTGCGCGGGGTGCGGGTGGGGTGATTCCTCCCAACGCGACTTTACTTTTCGATGTGGAATTGTTGGAAGTTAAATAGGTTTTTCTTCTGATTTCTTACCTCTACCCGCATCGATCCCGAATGCGGGTTTTTTACTGGTTAATCAGGAAGATTTAGTAAATTCTAGACCGTTTTCGCTACCGTAACGTTCCATAAAACGCATAAAACGATCCCACTCTGCGGGAGAATTGAAAATAACCGTAGCTTCGATCGCCGTGGGTTTACCGTTGATGAATTTGCCTTTTACTTCCCTGGTGACGATTTCCCCTTCCTCATCAATGAGATACATCCCCGTGATTTCTTCAGTTTGTTGATCTCCTAGGATAGTCGGTTGCTCAAAATAAAATTTTGCCGATCCTTTCTCCCCCGTTTTAGTGCGACTTAAGCGGATATCGGGAACAACAGGTTCTTTTAACCCCTTGGAAAACTGAATTTCTGCCATTACTTTTCTTTATCCTTGTCATGAAATACACATTTCTAGATCATCTCACACCAAGTCGCAAGTAAAAAGCAGATGGGACAGCATAAGCTCAAAATATCAATACCAATATCATTTTTCCTTATTCGTAGCAGGCCTATCCATTAGTCATACTAAATCCTATTTAAAAGGTATAGGAGAGTGGGGAGCAGGGAGCGGGGAGCGGGGAGCAGGGAAAAACAATCCATAACTTGGGAGTTAATCACACTATTAAAAACGGATTCGGTGTCATATCTTTCTTAACACAGAATTTGACAAAAAGACAAAAGTGTGCAAAGTGGCTCAAGTTGGTTCTCTGGAGGTTCTGTCCCTTCTCAATTAAAACTTTTTATTGCGCTGACTAATTACGCCTGTTTTAGCTTACTTGTGTCCTTAAATAGTTCTTTTACTGCGTCAAATCACACAAGTCTTTGTATAAAAGTTGTACGATCATAGTCGGACTAAATTAAATTGTTGCCATCGCTTCCCGCTTCTCGTCTAGACTGTGTTGGGATTTGTCAAAGCTAATTGCAATAGTGATATTTTGCAGCCAATAGTTTTTTAAGTCTGTTAGCACGCTATGTCTGTCCTAAATAAAGAAAATCTTAAGCTGGAAACTCTCAACCTGTCTCAAAAATACCAAAAAACAGCCTTCTGGCAGAGGGGTTGGGGGTGAGGGCAATTAACCATCTCTGCCATTACCTTTGAAAAATTTGACTTAAACAAATTATGAATAGATATGCAGTTTATTAGCAGTTATCTTAACAGTGAGATACGAAGTTTCTGGTTTTAGAGAACGGCGGAACGTCGGAATATTATCTGATCGTCAAGAAATGATGACAAATACCGCCATACTTCAAAAACGCTATAATCTGAAAGTTGTTACTAGTTGCTCATCATGAAAAAACTTACTTATTCATTGCTCCCCCTGGGGATTACTGTTGGACTTTGCCTAAACATTGCCCCTGCTTCCGCTGGTTTCATAGTACGAGAAGTCATTCCCGACGCTGCCCTTTCTATTGACGGCTTCGGTAGTACAACTAATAGTGGAGTTATTCAAGCCAATATACCCACAGGTTCTACTATTCAGAGGGCTTATCTCTATGCCGCTTCCGTCTGGAATAAACCAGTTGACGGAGTAACTTTTAATGGGACTTCACTCCCCGAGAGTTTGGCAATTACTCTTAGTCCCCAATTGGACAACACGGCTACTACTGTTCTTTGGGATGTTACTGATATCATCAAGTCCAGTGTTACGGGAGGACTCCAAGACTTTAGTATCGTTGAGAATGACGATAACGATGGTGCGGTTCTTGTCGTTGCCTACAGCAATCCTTCTACCCAAGGTTTTACCTCGGTTATTTTAGACGGGGAACTGTCCACCACAGGAGGCACGAGCCAGTTTGATTTTGTCAGTCCTTACACTGGAGGAGATTTTCTGGTTTCACTCGCCTCTAGTTATAGCCGTCAACCGAGTTGGCAATTCACCCAGATTGACGTAACCACTGATTCGACCAATAATCGACGATTGACCACAAGTGCAGGAGGACAGGATGACGGTGAAGCAGCCGACGGAGGCTTAATAACTGTTGGGGGAATAGGTGATGACCCTGCTAACCCCGGCCCATTCGATTCCCCCTCCGACCCCTCCGCTCCGAGAATCGATGATGAATACTATAACCTCGCTCTCGGCAACATCGAGAATGCCGATCCTTTTATCTCACTTGGAGATACTTTCCTGCGCTTAACAACACAGAACCCAACCAATGATGATAACGTTTTTGGGCTGTTTATCACCAGTGGATTTAAGATCACTGCCACTCCCGTCCCCGAACCATCCATGACACTGGGTATTTTCGGTATCGGTGCCATCGGTATCTTACTATCTCGTCGTGGTAAAAAATCCTAAGCTGCCCGCGAATTTAAATTGCTTGTTGAGATGAGGCAAGAGTGCCTCTTGCCTCCTACTCCCCTCTCCCTTTCTGGGAGAGGGGTTGGGGGTGAGGGCAATTAACCATCTCTGCCATTACTCTTGAAAAATGGTTTGACATCCTCGCCGCCGTAAAACGGACGGCGATTCCTCACCACGCCACTTTTTTAGGGTGGTCGCTGAACGGGGTTGACGCTTCACAGGAAGGATACTGCTACTTTAGCGGTAGTCTTATGCCTTCCGACCCGTCCATTT
>NZ_JADBRW010000304.1:0-5958 GCF_020247025.1 Microcystis sp. M109S1 | reverse complement strand
CGTGGAGAGCTTTATTGTAAACTAATCTTACACAGCCCAAGGTGCGCCGCAATAGCGACTCTTGTTAGGGTGTGGGGTAAAATCGAAACCAATAGGCTTTTTCCATGGGGAGCATTTTAGCATATATTTCGTAAATGTGTTAATATTTAACAGTAAAGCCAACCTAGAACGACGGGGTTTCAGACCCAAAATTTTCGATGATTATTTCAGGGGGTGTTTTCAAGCAGGATAACGCACCCTGATTGGTCTAATACTAAATCCGTTGAGTATAGGCTACATATCAGGAGAGGCACTCATGCAAAAGGGGGAATAAATAATCAGTTTTTAATAACCGGATTTAGTATAAAGATATATTCTTATGAAAAGCATTGTTTTAATTGTTGGCTTTGAAACCTTTAACAGTAATTTGTATCGGCAATCGGGCCTGTTGGCTAGTTCTAAATGTCCCGATTTAGAGGTAAAAGTATTTAGCGATAAATCCTTAACTAGCGAACCGGAAATAGTCGAGCAAGCTTTAGCCACTGCCGACGTTTTTTTTGCTAGTTTGATCTTCGATTACGATCAAGTTACTTGGCTGCGGCAACGAGCAGCACAGATTCCGATTCGCTTAGTTTTTGAGTCTGCTTTAGAGTTAATGAGTTTAACCCGTTTGGGAGAATTTGCCATCGGGGATAAACCAAAAGGAATGCCAAAACCAATTCAATTTATCTTGAGTAAATTTTCCAGTGGCAAGGAAGAAGATAAGTTAGCCGGTTATCTCAGTTTCCTCAAAACCGGTCCGAAACTACTGAAATTTATTCCCGCTAAAAAAGTTCAAGATTTGCGTAATTGGTTAATTATTTACGGTTATTGGAATGCGGGAGGAACGGAAAATGTTGCCGCTATGTGTTGGGTAATTGCCCAAAAATATCTAGGATTAAAAGTACGGGAAATACCCGAAGTTATCGAAACTCCCAATAAGGGACTATTACACCCCGATTATAACGGTTATTTTCTCACTCCCCAAGAATATTTGGCTTGGTATGAAAAAAATAAATCTCTTGATAAACCAGTGGTTGCCCTGCTGCTTTATCGGAAGCACGTTATCAGTAAATTGCCCTATATTAATCAATTAATCCGCCATTTTGAAACGGCTAATTTAATTCCCCTACCCGTGTTTATTAACGGAGTGGAAGGCCATACAATTGTTCGGGATTGGTTAACCACAGACTACGAAATTCAGCAAAGAAAAAAAGGAATCATTGAAACTCCTTCTTTAAGTAAAGATGCGGTGACAGTAGATGCAATTGTTTCGACGATTGGCTTTCCTTTGGTGGGGGGTCCTGCGGGTTCTATGGAAGCAGGAAGACAGGTAGAAGTGGCTAAACGAATTCTGTCCGCTAAAAATATTCCTTATCTTATCGCTGCCCCTTTATTAATTCAAGATATTTATTCTTGGACAAGACAGGGAATCGGTGGTTTACAGAGTGTGGTTCTATACGCTTTACCGGAATTAGATGGAGCAATTGATACGATTCCTCTGGGGGGATTAGTGGGGGAAACTATCTATTTAATTCCCGAAAGATTACAGCGTTTAACTGGACGTTTGCATAGTTGGATTAAGTTACATAAAACCCCTCCGCAAGAACGCAAAATAGCCATCATTCTCTATGGATTTCCCCCGGGTTATGGGGCAGTTGGTACGGCAGCTTTATTAAATGTTCCCCGGAGTTTAGTTAAGTTTTTACAAGCTTTACAAGCGCAGGGTTATAATGTGGGAACGATTCCCGAAGACGGGGAAGAAATTATTCAAAAAGTTAAATTTGCCGATGATGAAAATCTCTCTAAAGAAAACCGTTTATCGATAGAAACTTTAGAAAATTGGCTAGGTTATCTGTTAACCTCCCGCATCGAAAAACACTGGAAATCTCTGAAAGATGCGGGGATAAAAACTGTTGGCAACCAGTATCATTTAGGGGGGATTGAGTTAGGTAATGTCTGGATTGGAGTGCAACCACCTTTAGGAATTGCTGGGGATCCAATGCGGTTAATGTTTGAAAAAGATTTAACTCCTCACCCTCAGTATGCAGCCTTTTATCAGTGGTTACAAAAAGATTTTAAGACCGATGCGATCATTCATTTTGGTATGCACGGAACTGTTGAATGGTTGCCCGGTTCACCCCTAGGAAATACCGGTTATTCTTGGTCAGATATTTTATTAGGAGATTTACCGAATTTATATATTTATGCCGCTAATAATCCCTCGGAATCTATCCTAGCTAAACGTCGCGGTTATGGAGTGTTAATTTCCCATAATGTGCCACCCTACGGACGAGCGGGATTATATAAAGAATTGATGATTCTGCGAGATTTGATTGCAGAATTTCGAGAAAATCCTGAGAAAAATTACGCTTTAAGAGATAGTATCCTCCAAAAAATTATTGATACAGGTATCTCTAAAGACTGTCCTTTTCTGGAAGCAGAAAAACAGGGAATAGAATTCACTTTAGAAAATGCCAAATTATTTAGTCGCTATGCACTAACCGATTATTTTGTCAAGGTGTATAATTACCTACAAATCGTCGAACAAAGACTATTTTCTTCAGGTTTACACACCCTAGGAACTGCTCCCAATCAGGAAGAATTAAAAGGTTATCTTGATGCTTATTTTACCGATTTATCTGAGCGAGAATTTCAGCAAATTATCGCTGAAGAAGCAACCAATGAAAAGGTTAAAGAAGGCATTGCTATTAAAAATTTATTAGGACAAAATAGCGAGGAATTAACTAATCTTTTGCGGGGATTAAATGGGGAATATGTACCCCCAGCACCGGGGGGTGATTTACTCCGAGATGGTGCGGGAGTTTTGCCCACAGGACGCAATATACACGCTTTAGATCCCTACCGGATGCCTTCCCCCGCAGCCTACACCCGCGGACGAGAAATCGCCAAAAAACTGCTAGAACAAAACTTAACCGAAAAAGGAAAATATCCCGAAACTGTAGCGGTTTTACTCTGGGGATTAGATGTGATTAAAACTAAGGGTGAATCCTTAGGTATTCTCTTAGAATTAGTCGGTGCGGAACCCGTCAAAGAGGGGACGGGAAGAATTGTCAGGTATGAATTAAAACCCCTAGAAGAAATTGGACACCCGCGCATCGATATTCTGGCTAATTTATCGGGAATTTTTCGGGATACTTTTATCAATATTATCGAGTTATTAGATGATTTAATGCAGCGGGCAGCTGAGATAGAAGAATCGGAAAATGATAATTATATCCGTAAGCACTATTTAGCCTTAAAAAGTCAAGGAATTGACAATGCCAGCGCTCGTTTATTTTCCAATCCTGCTGGAGATTTTGGCTCTTTAGTTAATGACCAAGTAGTGGAGGGAAATTGGGACAATGACAACGAATTAGCGAAAACTTGGGAAAAGCGTAATGTTTTTAGTTATGGTCGTCAAGATAAGGGACAAGCGCGGCCAGAAGTGCTACAACAGTTATTAAAAACCAGTGAAAGTATTATCCAAGAAATTGACTCGGTAGAATACGGTTTAACCGATATTCAGGAATACTACGGCAACACGGGAGGATTAAAATTAGCCGCAGAAAAACAAAGCGGTAAACGGGTAATGACAAGTTTTGTCGAGAGTTTTTCCAATGATACAACTCCCCGCAAATTAGAGGAGGTTTTGCGCTTAGAATACCGCAGTAAATTACTCAATCCTAAATGGGCCAAGGCCATGGTTAATCAAGGTTCCGGTGGGGCCTACGAAATCTCCCAAAGAATGACCGCTTTAATTGGTTGGGGCGGTACGGCTAATTTTAGTGACGATTGGGTGTATGATCAGGCAGCCGATACCTACGCTTTTGATGCAGAAATGGCGGAAAAATTGCGTCAAGCTAATCCCGAAGCTTTCCGTAATATTGTCGGTAGAATGTTAGAAGCACAGGGTCGCGGTTTTTGGCAAGCAGACCCCGACAAATTAGAGAAATTACAGGAATTATATCAATTGACCGATGAAAAACTAGAAGGGGTTACTTAGGGTCTGCTGAATAAATCTAAAAACCTTGTTGGATAATATCTTTAGGCTTTTTTGAAATCAAAAAGTGCCAGCGATTGGGGTGATTGGGAGGAAAATTAGGTAATTGACTCCCTGAAAATTGGTAAAACCCCACACCCCACACCCCACACCCCACACTCATGGCAACAGGGGATTGTTGTGATAATCTGATTTCCCTCCTGTTTTACTCAGCAGATGGATATTTTCAATCAGGATTGATTTTTCTAACGCTTTAGCCATATCGTACAAAGTCAAGGCTGCCACAGATACTGCCGTTAAAGCTTCCATTTCTACACCGGTTTCCGATTTTGTCACCACTTCTGCCCGAATTTCGTAACCGGGTAACTCTGCTTTCGGGATAATCTGAACATTGATTTTTTGCAGGGGTAAGGGATGGCAAAGAGGAATTAAGCAGGAAGTTTGTTTGGCAGCCATAATTCCCGCTAATCTTGCCGTCCCTAAAACGTCCCCTTTAGGCGCATTTCCCTGTTCTATGGCTTCAAAAGTCGTTTTTAGCATTCTCACTTGTCCTAGCGCGATAGCAGTGCGTTTAGTGGGCATTTTCTCCGATACATCCACCATCTGGGCTTCGCCTTGGCTGTCGAGATGAGATAATTTTTCTTTACCCTCTTGCGTCATTGAATGAACCTGTGCTATAGTAGTTTACTGTTGAGAAAAACAAGGGCTTGTAGCTTAGTGGATTAGAGCGTGTGGCTACGGACCACAAGGTCGGGAGTTCGAGTCTCTCCAAGCCCGTTAGATACAATGGCATATACTACAGGAATTAGGGGCCTATGGTTCCTAATTCCTTTGCTTTTTTACCCCATCTCCCCATCTTCCCACTTTCCTATACTTTTTAAACAGGATTTAGTATCATCAGCCAGTTTTGCTGGAGTATTTTTTACCCTCAAACAGTGAAAGAAACTAAACTTTTAGGATTGTATAATATGAATTCTCCTGCAGCTGTGCCGACACCCTTTCAAGTTGCTTTAGAGCGTTACCAGAATGCTCTAAATTATTTAGATAGGGCTTGCTGAAAAAGTCGCTCAAAGAATTATGCTATTAAGTGCCAATAATTTGTCGTTCAACTGATAAGTTTTACTTGAGTAAAATCACTTTTAACATAATTTTTATTAAAGCGTTGGCGGCATCTTAGTTCATCTGTTCGCCGAAAAAGCCAGAAAGACAAAAAAAGCCCAAAAAACTGCCGAAGCAGTCGGGAAAGATTGACAACCAAAAAGGTAAGAGCAATGGACGTTTCTGAAGTTTCAGGTAGTTTCGTCATGCACAGATTTAAACCAAATCTTCTCTTAGCTTGTCCGAATTTCCCTTCTATTGCATTGCGAAAACTCTCGTCCTCCTGAGCTTGTTTTTTTATTTCAGCGCTGCGATTCTTCGGTGGTCTTCCCAATGGTAATCCACTTAATCTTATTCCTCTTGCTTGGTGCGCGTTCCCTGGCTCCGTGCGACGGCGCGGGGTCGCATCCGCTTCCTGACACCATGCCAAGTTTTCTCTGGTTCGATAAATTTTCTCGACATGAACGGATTGCTGGCTAACAACCATAAGTCTCTTTAAAGTTTTCTACTTGCGCTTTCAAATCTTGAGATTCATTAAAGTTTTCCCAAGACAAACGGTGTAAAAATACATAATTATCTACACAAGACACCGAGAGCTTTGCCCCAAATTCCGTCGGTTTTCCAGCTTTGCCTCTGACGATAGGCATGAGGTTGACTTAAACTAACGATTCTCTGGTCAACCCTTGTTTTTTTCTCTTACCACATCTCCCGTTGTTGACGAGAGACTTCTTCAATGACTAATAGCAGTTTATATTGTCTTTTACTTAAACAAGTTAAGGAGGCTCCTAATGCAATTAGTTGGTCTATATAACCTAAGTTTCTTTGAAAATATCCCAGTT
>NZ_JADBRW010000303.1:0-2672 GCF_020247025.1 Microcystis sp. M109S1 | reverse complement strand
TAATAAATATTGGCAGAGGATTAAAGATTAGTTATTGTGACTAACTCTTTTGGTTAGAGAAAGATAAACTTGAGAATCTTCGGTCAAATTTATTGACTCAAAATCCGCTGTACTTAATTTAAATGAATCAACCCTAGGGGTGTGGGGGTGTGGGGGTTGGGGGTTGGGGAGAACAAAGCTGCCTCCTACCTCCTGACTCCTGAATAGGGCTATTTTTTCAACTGCTTAACCGCTTGATAGATTTCGGGTAAACGCTTGTAAGCGGCTGCTACCTTGAGGAATAGTTTATGAGGCATAGCGGGAGAACCAGAAACCACTTCTCCTGCTCCGATATCGTTGTGAATGCCAGTTTGGGCGGTTGCGATCGCACCGTCCCCGATCACTGCTTGATTGGCAATGCCCACCTGTCCTGCTAAAATAACGCGATTGCCCAATTTTACGCCTCCTGCCATGCCTACCTGTCCTGCTAGGGCGCAAGCTTGGCCAATTTGGCAATTATGGGCAATATGGACGAGATTATCGATCTTAGTCTGGCTACCGATGCGGGTTTCTCCCACTGCCGGGCGATCAACGGTGCTATTACAGCCAATTTCTACCCCATCTTCTAAGACCACGATACCCGATTGTTCCATCTTAAACCAGCCTTCGGGAACTGGCACAAAACCGAAGCCCTCAGCACCAATAACAGCACCACTGTGGATAACGCAATCATTGCCGATTTGTACCCGTTCATGGATGGTACAGTTAGCGTGGAGAATTGTGCGATCGCCAATATGCACTCCGGGGTAAATAACGGCGTTAGGATGAATGCACACCCCATCACCGAGGGTGACATTTGCTTCTACCACAGCATGGGCCCCGATGGCGACTTTATGGCCGATTTTAGCCGATGGATGCACCACGGCGGTGGCGTGAATGTAGGGTTGGGGCTGAAAGGGTTGATAGAATAATTTGATGGCGTGGGCGAATAAAAGTCGGGGATTGGCACTAGCTAACCAAGGGATGCCGCGTTCGTCGGCCTGTTGTTGTAAATTGGCATCCAGGGGCAGAATTAGGGCAGTAGCGTCAGTTTTGGCGACAAAGGCAGCAAATTTTCCCCCTTCGATATAGCTAATGGTATCGACTAGGGCGGTTTCGATGGGAGTTATGGCTTTAATTTGGGGATTTCTGTCGGGATAGGCGGTCAAACTCTGGGATTGCACTAAAGGGCTTAATTTTTGGGCAATTTCACTAAATTTCATAAATATATACTGCGATCGAGATAGGGCTTATGATAGGATAGTTTAAAACTATACTGATAATCTTGTCGTTATTATAGTCAAAAAAGTTGCTAGTTTTTTAGGGAATAATCCCTGTTTTCCATTTCAACAAAGCCGATGTCGATCTGGAGCAGTTTTGGAGATAAGTTTGCTCTCTCCAAAACCGATTGGTTTTAGTTTTTACTACTCGATCGAGTTAATAAAATTGACCCAAACAGTATTAAGCTGATCAGAGTTGATGGTTCGGGAACTGTTTGAAAATCTAGGTTGAAAATTCCTGACTCTCCCCAAGAAAGGCTAAGATCTACCAGCTTAAAACTGGCTGAATATTTTCCTGGTCGAGAGGCAACAAACTTCGGTAAAAAGGAGAAGTTATCACCGGTACCGATCGCATAGATATCTCCAGCATTAGCTAAAATTGTCTCTCCTAAAGAGTTAGCTACTGTTAATCCATCACTAATCTCTAACAGTTGCAAGGATAGGTTGGCATTACCTAAAGACCGATTCCACCGTCCCCCAGAACTGTTAAAAAGAGCTTGTTCTCCCAAGTCAGAGGAATTATTAATAGTTGCCACTGATTGCATCAGTAAATTGCTATATTCCTCCCCAGTGGCAGCACTAACAAAACTATTCTGAAAAATTCCTTTTCCTGCAATTAAGGAGAGAGGAGGCAATCCTGTAGAAGTCTCAGGAATGCGATTATTGCTGTTAGTGGGATTAACTACCGGATTACTAGACGGTCCGGAATAACTGTAAGTGCCGATACCGTGAAAATGAGGGGTTCCCTCTCGGTGAGCAACCAGAAGAGTTAACCGGTTATAGTTAGGATTGGCTAATCCCTCATAGATGCCCCGAGTTAAGGTGATTTGATTATCCACCCCGATATAAAATTCTGGCAAACTCTGACCAATGGCAGGCTCTTCAGCCTTAGCCACCGTTACCAGGGCGAAAGAAAGCGATAAAATGAAGCTAACAGCTATAAATGGAGATTTAGGGCTTTTTTCGCTGATTTTATTCCCAGCACAAACTAATCCTACCCCAGAGACCTGTAGAACCATGATTTCTCTCCTTAATTAGAACGATAATCATTATCATTCTAGCGAAAAACCCTTGTTCCGATTCACTTTTGCCAACAAAGTTAATTTAAGTTAACGTGAACAATGCTGTCCCAATAAGTTGCCCGCGCCTCTAAATAGGTCGAGGTCGATCAATGAACAGGCAACGCCGGAACAGCAGCGGGTCCTCTGGGGATGAGGCCAAATCCCGTCAAAGTTTATCGAAAATTTGGGTTGAAAACCCCGCCCTTTAGGGTCACGGAGGGCGGCTTGATTACTTTAACTTTTTAATCCAATCCCTGACAACTTCGGCAGCAGAAATTTGTTTTTGTTGAGCATACCGTTTTAGTTTTTCTAG
>NZ_JADBRW010000302.1:0-5503 GCF_020247025.1 Microcystis sp. M109S1 | reverse complement strand
CCAACCGGATGCCCTATTAAGAATTGAAAAGGGAGGACAATCGACAATTAGTCAAGATGATTATGTAGAAGGCGCGCCGGAATTAATTGTCGAAATTGCCGCTTCTAGTGCTTCCTACGATGTGCATCAAAAATTAAATGTTTATCGTCGCAATCAAGTCCAAGAATATCTAGTCTGGCGGTTTTATGAACAAGAATTTGATTGGTTTCGGCTACAGGCAGGAGAATATATTAAACTAGAACCCGATAGTGATGGCATAATACGCTCCCAAATCTTCCCCGGTTTATGGCTAGATAAAAACGCTTTATTAATGGGCGACTTAGGAAAAGTTTTAGTGATTTTGCAGCGGGGTTTAGAAACAGCAGAACATCGAGATTTTGTCAATAAATTAACTGCCAATCACAGCTAGATTGTAAAATTAGACGGGTGCATCTCACATCTGCAAAAATACGGACAATCAGCAATTATTAGTGACTCTTAAATTATTACAAATATATCAGCAGCTGCCTGTAAGCATCCCACCGAAAAACTAATGCGCGGGGGGTTTGGGGGCGGCGCCACGCCCCCAACGGGGGGTTTGGGGGGTAGAACCCCCCAAAGGCTTGGATTGAGTGATAAAATCGGAAGTAATGACCAACTTTAGAAGATAGTTTCCCTTTAAAAATCCCAACTCAGTAGATTTACAAAAATGAGATGCACCCAATTAGACAGTTATTCTTGATCCACTGTCTTATAATTACAGAAAGAGTATTTTTGAATTGAATTTGTTCTTAACTGTACCCCAATAATCTCGCTCCTGATAATCTTCTCATCACCTTACTTTATGTCAAATCTAATCCTTTTCTGGCATCGTCGCGATTTACGTCTCTCGGACAATATTGGACTTAGTAAAGCTAGGGAACGTAGTCCGAAAATTATCGGGGTTTTCTGCCTCGATCCTGCTATTTTAGAAGGGGATGATATCGCCTCTGCGAGAGTTGCCTATCTCCTCGGTTGTCTAGAGGAATTAGCCAAAAATTATCGCCAAAAAGGTAGTCAATTACTGATTATTCGCGGCAACCCCAGTCAAACACTCGTCAACTTAGCCAGCAATTTATCAGCAAAAGCAGTTTTTTTTAACCTCGATATTGAACCCTACGCGCGTCAACGGGATCAACAGGTAATTGCCGCTTTACAAACAAAAGGAATTGAGGTAGAAACCTTCTGGGATCAACTTCTCCACGCTCCAGGGCAAGTCCTCACCCTCTCAAAAAGCCCCTACACCGTATATACTCCTTTTTGGAAAAATTGGAGCCAATTAGCCAAAGCCAGCCCCACAACCCTAGAAAACCTGCAAGGATTAGACGAAAATGAGGGGGAGAAACTCACAGAAACTATTAATTTACCAACCCTAGAAAATTTAGGTTTTACTTGGCAAAATCCCTTACCCCTCACCCCCGGAGAAAAGGCCGCTAATAGCAGATTAGAAGAATTTTGTCAAGGGGTTATTAACAATTATCAAGAAGATCGTAACTTCCCCGCTGTTGATGGCACCTCGCGCTTGAGTGCCGCTTTAAAATTTGGCGCGATTGGCATTCGCACAATTTGGACGGCAACCCTAGAGTTATTAGAAAATTGCCGCGCCCAGGAAGCAAAAGATGGTATTATCACTTGGCAGCAAGAGTTAGCCTGGCGGGAATTTTACCAGCATTGTCTCTATTTTTTCCCAGAATTGGCGGTCGGTGCTTATAGAACAGAATTTCGTCATTTTCCTTGGCAGGATAACGAAGAACATTTTCAAGCTTGGTGTGAGGGAAAAACCGGCTATCCCATCGTTGACGCGGCGATGCGACAATTAAATGAAACAGGATGGATGCACAATCGTTGTCGCATGATCGTGGCGAGTTTTTTAACCAAAGACTTAATTATTAACTGGCAAAAAGGCGAAAAATACTTCATGCAGAAACTTTTTGATGGCGATTTAGCCGCTAATAATGGTGGTTGGCAGTGGAGTGCCTCTAGTGGCATGGATCCGAAACCTTTAAGAATTTTTAATCCCGCTAGTCAGACACAAAAATTCGATCCAGAAGGGGAATATATTCGTCAATGGTTGCCGGAATTAGCTTCCGTAGATACGGAATATTTAGTAACCGGGAAAATCCCCCATTTAGAAAGACATCGTTGTGGTTATCCTGAGCCAATTGTCGATCATAATCAACAACAAAAAGAATTCAA
Source organism: Microcystis sp. M109S1 (assembly GCF_020247025.1). NCBI lineage: Bacteria > Bacillati > Cyanobacteriota > Cyanophyceae > Chroococcales > Microcystaceae > Microcystis > Microcystis sp. M109S1. The sequence goes on along the minus strand of NZ_JADBRW010000302.1, from coordinate 3,289 downwards.
ACGACTCTATAGTGAGCAGAAGCAAAAACGGTAAAATTAGCTACTTTTGACCGGCTTTAATCTGGTTCCAAACATCCTCTAAACTTAGATATAACACAGGCACAACAATTAAACTCAACAGGGAAGAAGTGACTAAACCTCCCACAATTACCATCGCCATGGGTTGCCGCAATTCCGCACCAGTACCCAATCCCAAAGCGATCGGAATCATGCCTAAAATTGTCGAACAAGTGGTCATTAAAATCGGTCTTAACCTAATCATTCCCGTCTCTAAAACCGCTTGCTCCCGACTCCAACCCTGTTGACGCAATTGGTTAGTATAATCCAGCAATAACACAGCGTTCTTATCGAGTAATCCCAAGAGGAAGATAAACCCGATCAGAGAAATCATACTAAACTCACTACCCGTTACCAATAACCCCAACATTGCCCCCACAATCGCTAAAGGTAAACATAAAGCGATGACGATAGTTTCTAGCAGTCTTCTGAATAATAACCATAAAACTCCTAACATTAAAATTGTCGCTAGGATTAAAGTGCGACCAAAACTGCCCAAAACATCGCTACTTTGAGAAGAAGTACCCCAACGCTGTAAAGTTATCCCTTCCGGTAAAGGAATCCCTTCAATTTTAATGGCCGCATCTTCTAATCCTAAATCCGGACTAAGATTAGCACTGAGAAAAATCGCCTGTTGACCATTTAAACGCTCGATCGCCAAAAAATCCCCCCGCTCATTTAATCTAGATGATAGGGAAATATCCTTTAAACCGGCGATTTTAGCGGACTCAACCCGCAATTTCTCGGCACTATCGCGCAATAGCTTGAAATCATCGCTTTTAATCGCAATTTGGATCGGCTTTTCCGCTTCCGTCTGCACAAAAGGAATGTCCTCGATACTGACATTCACCCCTCTAATTGTCGGTAAAATTTGCCGAATCCGTTGCTGCACCGCACTGGTGTGAGATTTACGATCGCTCTTCAGTTTAATGTGAATTTTGCCACGATTCGGCTCACCCCGTAAACCGGCGATCATAAAAGTCGATTCCACTTCCCCATCCCGCAAAATCGGCGCTTCTAATTTGCTGCCATCGCGGATAGTGCGACGCAAAAGAAAACTTTCGGGAGAACTCGCTAACTGGGAAATCCAAGCGAAACTATCACTAGAACTCTTAGCCGTCGGTTTATTAGGACTAATTTGCGTTATTTTCGGCAAAGGAGAAGTATAAACCAGATTAAACTCGCCGCGATCGAGTCGGGGAATAAATCCCCTAGAAATAAAAGGAATCAGGGCAATACCCGCAAAAAAGGTAATTAGGGCAATAGCAATGACCAGCAAACGATGACGCAATGACCAGTTTAAGAGCCGTCGATAGGCGTTCTCAATCGGTCGGTTTTGTTTCGTCGTTTTTGCCCGTGACTGCGGTTTCAGCCAATATACTGCCAAAACTGGCGATAAGGTTCTGGCGATCAACAGAGAAAAAATCACCGCAGCCGAGACAGTTAAACCGAAGGGTTGGAAAAACTGTCCCACCGCACCCCCCATAAAAGCGACGGGTATAAACACGGCAACAATGGTTAAAGTGGAAGCAGTGACAGCTAATCCGATCTCCCTTGTCCCCTTGAGTGCCGCATTTTTCGGGGTTTCCCCCGCGTCGATTAAACGGGAAATATTCTCCACATCAACGATCGCATCATCCACGACAATGCCGATTACCAAAGCCAGGGCCAGCAGCGTCAGGGTTTCCAGATTAAACCCATAGATGGCCATGATAATGAAAGTCCCCAAAAGAGATAGGGGGATAACCAGAGCAGAAATGATTGTAGCGGCGAAACTGCCTAAAAATATCAATATCACCAGCACCGACAGCAAAACTGCCAAAAGTAAATCATCGATCGTGCCTTGTAGGGCAGCGCGAATATATTCCGCTTGGGTTTCAGCTAAAATTATCTTGACATCGGGCAGTTTTTGTGCTATGTCTTTAACCAGTTTTTCTGCTTGGGCGGCCAGATCGAGACTATTGGCAGCACCTTGTTTGATTACCTGCACTGCGATCGCCTCTTGGCCATTAAAGCGCACCAGCGTGGGCAATGGTCGGGTTAAGCTTTTATGGGGATTATCTTCCCTAACTGTACCTTGACCGAGTAAATTAACTTTAGCCGTACCTTCGAGAGCTTTTAAGGGCGGAATTAAATTATCTTGGGCGATTTGGCTTAATTCTTCCAGAGTTTTCTGCTCACTCACCAGCGCATAGGTGACTGTTGCCGACTCATTTAAATCAACGGGGATAACTTCTGTGGTAGCTTGAGGGGGTAAAGGGACTTGCGAGATAGCCTGTTTAACTGCTGCCGTGGCCTTGTCTAAATTTGTGCCAATTTTAAAGAAAACGCTGATTACTGACTGTCCGGGGGAAGTAGTCGAGGACACATCGCGACAACCGGGGAGAGAGAAAAGGGGATTTTCTAGGGGTTTAGTTAATTGCTGTTCCGTGGTGATAGCAGTAGCTAAATCCGCTTGAGCGTTAATTATTACGACTGGAAAGCTGATATCGGGGAAAAGAGCGTATTTTAGGGAACTAAAAGCCAAAATTCCCGCCACGGCCACCGCTAACCAGAAAGCAATGGTTAACCTCGGGGCATTAATCGCTATTCGAGAGATATTCAGACGTTCTCGCCATGATTCTTTCATCTTTGTTGAATAAGTGGGGTGTGGGGTGTGGGGTGTGGGGAGATTTCTCAGTGAACTGATAACTGATAACTGATAACTGTCTCCTAACCCAATGGTAGATGTGGGATTTTTGCAGGAGTTCTATTTTCCGACAAAGATAAGTAAAAATTATTTATTGACTGCAAAAACTTGAGAATATTTAAATTAACATTTCGCAATATTTATAAATTCTTAAGAATTAATTGAGAAAGATTTTTATTTAACAACGATGTTGCAGTGGTAACAGCGATTTGATAGAATTTCATAATGGGTTATTATGTGCTTTTTTGGGCAGCAATGGTTGAAACCCTTGCCAAACCTAGAAGGTTATCCTAATTAAGACGGGTAAATCAGTCAATTTCACCAGCAACGATGATCTTTTTTTTATGTAGTTTTATTGCAAAAAAAAAGTTTTTTTGACAAAAAGCACAAAGTATGATAGTCCAAACGTATTTCTGGCTGCGAGTAATTATTGCAGAGTGGGGAAGTGGGGAAGTGGGGAAGGGGGGAAGGGGGGAAGTGGGGAAGTGGGGAAGTGGGGAAGTGGGGAAGTGGGGAAGTGGGGAAGTGGGGAAGTGGGGAAGT
>NZ_JADBRW010000301.1:0-14250 GCF_020247025.1 Microcystis sp. M109S1 | reverse complement strand
CATCCAAAGCCTTAAAGCCTTATTACGGATGAATTGTACTGTACGAATAGCTTCATCAATGGCAGAACACTGATTTGGTTTGACCACTGCTTTCATTTCTAAGACAATCATTGTTTATCGACCTCAAACAACTTATTTTATATTAACCTGTATAGCACAAATTGTCAAGATTTTGTAAACACCGAAGCTCTTACATTGAGCCTTTACATTGAGCGTGTCGAAATGTGTCGAAATGTGTCGAAATGTGGACACTGAGCCTGTCGAAGTGCTGTTTTATACTGGTCGGGGTTTCATCCCGTCGCTAAAAGCGAGGGTCTTCACCCCGACATTCAAGATAAAGATAACCGACTAAATTGGAATTAAAAACTATGCGACTTAAGCGATGGGAGTCCCCCCGCCGGCAGGGACGTAACGACAAAGGCAAAGGCGGTTCGGCCCGACAGCGACAACTGAAAAAACAATTTAAAATGTTGTCGAAAAAACTAAAAGGGGGAGAGAGTAACATCTCTCCTCTTTTTTTGTCCGCAGCAATCGCCGCTAAAAAATCTTCCCCTGGGAAACTCTCGGTCTCCTGAAACAGTCGGAGACTTGAGCAACTTTCAGATTAGGAAAAAAAATGAAGCGTACACTTGCCGTCATGACGATGACAGTAGCTTTAACCGTCACCAGTAACCATTCTAGCCTTGCGGGAGCAATCTTCGATCGCATTCAAAAAACTGGGGTAATTACTGCCGGCGCTCGTAAAGATGCTATTCCCTTTGGTTTTGTCAACTCCCAGGGCAAGTGGGTGGGTTACAGCCTTGATATGTTAGAGTTAATTCGCAAGGAAACCGAACGGAAGTTAGGAAAACCAATTAAGTTAAAAATTGTTGAGATTACTCCCCAAAATCGTTTTGAAAAGTTGAAAACAGGGGTTATCGATATCGAATGTGGCTCCACTACTTTTACTTGGAAAAGAGAAAATGAAGTGGATTTTTCCGTTAGTTACTTTGCCAGTGGCACTCAATTACTCACCCGCAAAGGTAGTAATCTCGATGACATCGGTAGCTTGGCAGGCAGACGCATTGGAGTAATTGCCAATACTACTAATGAAGCAGTAATTAAAACCCAACAACCCGCCGCTATTTTGGTCAAAGTTAAAAATCGTGGCGAGGGTTTACAAAAACTAGAAACGGGAGAAATTGATGGTTTTGCCAGTGATGGCATTACCCTAGAAGGTTTAAGGAAAAGCGCTAAAAATCCCAATAATTTAGCCATAGTTCCCTCCTATCCCTACGCCTACGAATCCTATGCCTGTACTTTACCCGAAAATGATTCTAAATGGCGCGATACAGTGAATTATACGCTATTAAAATTCATGGAAGGGATCGTTAGTGACCAACAACAAGCGGTGACAATTTATGAACGTTGGTTTGGTGAAGATGGTGTTGTTCCCTATTCCAGAGAGACTATTAATGATTATTTTCAAGGTATTGTCAACACCTACGAATGGATTCCTTTAACTGTATTTCCCTAAAATTAAGACCTTTTCAGGGACCAGTTGAAAAAGGCAAGAGGCAAAAGTATTGATTAATTTGTCTCCCTAAGACTCTTGTTGACCCTAGTAAATCCTGTTTAAAAGGTATAGAAAAGAAAATAGGAAAGTGGGGAGAAGGGAGCGGGTTTTTAAAGTTGTATTTGTTATTAATTCGACTAAAACAGCGTCATGATTGATGGATGTGTCAGTATAGCCACTTCCTTTGGGTGCGGGAGATAAGTGAAAAGATTTTTTCGGTTTGGATAAATAGCCTTTCGCTATTAAAAATGATTCTATAGCCGTTTGTACTGTATCAGAAGACGATACCTTATGCTCTTGATTGTAGGCGGCTAGAGCATTAATTATGGTGGTGGGTAGCTCAATCGTCACCTGTTGCATAACCAAAATCCTCTTGATTTAATTATGTCCCTATTATACAATAAACCCCCTCAACTGACTGAATGAAGGGGCATTAATTCTACTTTGGTAAGCAATTTAGCCTACTTTTGTGGTTTAGTTCTCGTCGGATTTAGAGGGTTTTAGTTTGCGTTTCAGAGTTGAAGCTGCGCCGAGTGTACTGATTACCAGGAGACTTAATTTTTAAGTTTTCCAGAAAGAAAATTCAACTAATTAAACATTCCTATTAGTGTTTTATGTTAAATCTAATGTATATCGCATCGCTTCTTCCAATTGCTGTAAATAACTAGAAGAAAGTGTCCCCAACTGTCGCTGAAGTCGTTGTCTATCAATAACAACAATTTGATAACATAAGGCTACTGATTCCTGATTTAAGCCTCCCTGTCCTGCGGGAATAACCATTGTTCCGGGGATTTGTGCGCGACGTAAATTACTGGTTAATGGAATTACAACAACAGTGCTAGTGAAGCGATCAATATTGTTATGTTGGACAATAATAACAGGTCGAATACCAGCTTGTTCTGAACCACGACTCGGATTCAAATCAGCTAGATAAATATCGCCTCGCATTTATTTCTTATCCTCTTGTTCGAGGTGAGATAAATAATCGGGTAAAATAATTTCTGAAAAGCTAATATCCTCTTGAGCAAATTCATTTTGTAACGATTGTGCTTCTGCATCTGAAATATTATCCCATTTCTGAAAACGTGAATTTCTTTGTAAGGATTGGGCGAATTCAAGGACTTTTTGCTGTTTTTCTAGCGGTAAAGTCTTAATACTTTGCAAAATCTGGTCTTGAAGATTATTAATATGGGTGATAGACATTGCAACTTTTACTATATTTACACTAGGCCGACTATTCTACCACAAAAAACGCTCTTGTTGTCAATTAGTTAGGGTCTGCTGAAAAAGTTTTTCCTGGGGGTAGGAGTCAGGAGTCAGGAGTCAGGAGTCAGGAGTTTCAGGCTTTGTTGCCCTTGTTTTTTGTACCAAGTGATGTACTATAAAAAGGATAATGCAAGGTTTTTGAAAGTCCCAATCCTATTTTCGCAGCATGAACATCGGACTTTAACAGGTCAAAAGCTTTATTTTAAAAGGGTTTTACCATTATTCAGCAGACCCTAAATAATAGACAATAAACAATAGACAAAAAATAAACCCCCTCAACTGACTGAATGAAGGAGAATTTATCGTATTTTGTGGGCAATTTAGCCTACTTTTGTGGTTTAGTTTTCCTCGGATTTAGAGGATTTTAGTTTGCGCTTGAGGGTTGAAGCTGCACCTAATGCACCAAAGGAGCCAATAGCTAAAAGTCCAGCAGTTGAAGTGGGTTCAGGCACTTGTATAGCCCCAACGCAGCTACCGGGGCAACCGCCATAGTAATAGCCTGCCGGCAGGCCAAGGGGGAAGTCGATACCAAAATCCGACCGGGTGAATACTTGATAGAGCTCTATTTCAGTTCCCTCTTGGACCTGGAAAACTAAGCCCCCAAAGGAAAATTTACCGGCTGTATTCCCAGGTGGAAGCACTCCTGGAGCAAAGCCACCATCGGGATTGTAAAGGTTATCCGAAGGTGAGTGGGGAATCAAGTCTATGACTGGGGTTACACCATCGCCTTCAGGTGGAGGGACAGGTGCATTAAAAACGCCAGAGCCTGCGGGAAGTATTCCAATAATAGGGTTAGTAACATTCTCCGTTCCCGTCACGCCAAGGATTTTGTAGCCTGTAAAGGTATAAGCTGGAGAAGTTAAAAGACTGGTTGGATCAGTGTAAGAAGGGGCGTTTATTGTTGTAAGCGTGTCCTCCGTAGTCAGATTCAGATCATATAAATCATCGCCAGGAAAAGTGGAAAAGACGAACCTGAAGCTAAGTTGAGCAGCCTGAGCAGGACTTGTAGATAGTCCGATGAGTGCAGTGGTTACAGCCGCTCCAAGAATCGCGGCTGAGATGCTGTTTTTCATTTCTTACTCCTGAGTAGTGTTTTTTGTATGTAAGCTTGTGGTCTTAGCTTTGAGGCTATTAGCCTACTTTTGTCGTTTCTTTGCCAGGTCGGGCGGCACCCCAACCCGACGCCGAGGAAAGACAGCCGAATTGTACACATTCCCCCCCCCCGCAACTGTATCAAAAGATACAATTTGATAAATCTTTACATTCTTCTCCCCAACTAGCGATTCAGATTTTGGTTTTTTTGGTTGTACTGATTGCGATCGCCACCCTCGCCGCTAGGTCAGGCAACACCCCAACCCAATGCCAAAGGCGGATGGCAACAGCTTACACAACACCTATTCCCTGGGGAATCTATCTTGAGAATGATTTGAAATATGCTAAGTTGAGATGTTATGTCACGATCGCATCTAGCCAGTACCATGAGTGAAATTAGCGTCGGGGGAAAAGTCCGTCTGATTGCCATTCCCCCTTACCTGAAAACCGCCGATCCTATGCCTATGTTACGGCCGCCAGAGCTGCTCAATATCGACGATATCGGCACGGTTATCGATCGCCGGCCGGGGGGTTATTGGGGTGTAAAATTCGATCGAGGCTCTTTTCTGCTCGATAGCAAATATTTAGAAGCTATTTAAACCAGTTAAGTGCATCGCGGTCAAGACAACTTTGATAAATCACAACCAAATCTAAAGAGTTAATTTATGTCCAATACTTTTCTATCGATCGTTATCCCGATGCGCGAGGGATTTGGCGAACATTGGCTAGGAGAATTGTTGAAAGTCAAGGGAGATATAGAATTTATTTTAGTTCATCCTCCCGGGGTCAAACCTTCGCCGGTGAATGATCCACGCATGAAACAGATTGTCTGTGCTTTACGAGGTGAAATTATTCAAAGAAGTACAGGATTTTTAAATGCCAGAGGTACTTATATTCTCACCATCAATTGCGATGAATATTTACACCCTGAGATCGTCACCTTAGTCACAGACTATTTTGACCGCTTTCCCAATAGTTGGGTATTACGATTAGCCAGATGTGGATTTCCCTACGGTGAACGAGAAAAATTAGAGAGTTCTTGGCCAACAATTCCCGATGTAAAAAGTTTAGCTATCTGTAGCAGAAGAGAGAATAATAGTAACTTATTTAAAGAGAATACTTATTTATTAGAAGCACCGATCGCTCCTTTAGATAATCCTTTTAATCCTAGCGCCCTGATCGGGAAACGTCGAGATCACAAGGGTCCTCACATGGAAAACTTTGATAAAAAAGTTTGGAAAAACGAACTGGTACAACCGGCAGTTAAAGAGATTACCGCTTCCATGAGTGTCACTGGCCCGATTAAATATATTCCCTTTTGGTGTTTAGATAGATTACTGGGTTTATATATTCAGGCCAAGTTTTTTGAGCAAGGTAAAACTATCGGTCATTGGCTGCCAGAAATAGCCGAACAACTGCGGATTGAAGATAATCCTCCTGAGTATAAAAGAACTAAACGTTTTTACTTTATTGCCGAGGTGATTCTCCTGAGAAATTTCCCTAAATACGGTTATCTTTGGAATTTAATTCTCGCTCAAGCGACGGAAGTACCCGGACGAGCTATCGATTCCCTAAAACGCAAATTCTTGCCAGAAAAACCTTCTATATCCAAGTGATCGGTAATCCAGAATAATAATAACCTAAATTTATGGAACTATGCTCTGTTTCCCAATCTAAAACCTGTTCCACACGCTGATAAATTGCCGCAGCTTCCTCACTAGAATTACCGATACAAGTTAACCCTAATTTACCAAATTCTGACAGCGCACCCATGAGATGAAAAACTGTTCCTGTTTTACTGCTACTATCAAAATGTAAGCGATGTTTAGCAATAATATCCATTAAATCATCGGGAAGTAAACCTTTGTATTGGGGTTTGTGGAGATTATCGGAGGCAATATAGTGTTTTTCTTGGTGAGGTTGACTGAAAAATAATCCAGTTTCTTGATCGTATTTACCATTAGTTAAAAGCTTCAAAGTCATGAAAGGATGGGTGGTTCCTCCTTTTCGCAGATTAATTTCGATCGCCTGTAAATCCCAGACTAAAGTTTCTGGATTTTTCACAGCGACGAAATCAACCCCATAGCGTTCAATTGCCCCCTTGGCTGCCAGAATTTCCCCTATTTTTAGGCCTAATTCCTGTAATTGTAGGCGATAATTTTCATCGGCAGGAAAATGACAACCTAGATAAATTTGACCATCGGGACCCCCTAAAATTTGATCGTGAGTGGAAAGAATATTCACTTCTCCCGTGGGTGTAATATAACCTTGCACACTTGGCGATCGCTTTTCTTCTCCTTCAATAAAAGCTTCGACAATTGCCCCTAATTCAGCAATTTTGCCAGAAAAACTGTCCCAATTTTCATCCCTTGCTTGAAAACTCATCTTCTCTAATTGTTTGGCCAAGAGATTCATTCTCTCGCTTAAATCTAGACTGTTACTATCAACAATTCCCGCTAAAGGACGTAAATCTAAAACTGCATTTCCTTCTCCCGATAACCCCTCATTTAACTTAACTACCATGCGTTTTAGTTGCGGTTGACGAGACCACAAACTAGCGGCTTCGTATAACAAATCCTTGACCGTATTTACCTGTAAACTACCGTCAGGATGGGGAATATTGCCTTGACCAAAAATCTCGCGACTGCCACTTTTAGAACCCCAATACAATAAGTCTGGACTACAGGCAAATAAAGGAATATCTAATTGTAAAGACAATTCTCGCTCTAAATTAGTAGAATTAAAACAAACCATGTAGGCACGATCTCGACGCAACGCTTGCCGGATTCTTGCTACTAAGCGCGGTCTTTCCAGAATTTTTTGGGTTAAAGGTTGAAAAGAGCTATCGTGAGTTGTCAGTAATAACAGACGATTATTAGCATGGGAAAAAGGAATCCCCGGCAACAATTGCAGGTAATAATCAATCACCATCCGCGAAAGTGGCTGCGCTGTTACATAGATTAAACGAGTTTTCGGGTGTCGCAACCGAATCAGAGAAAATAATAATCTTTCTTCGTAATGTAAAAAACCCGCTACTTTTTGACCGACTCTCTGATCGATACTAAAAGAAGGGACAACTAGGATATCATAATCCCATTCATCGGATTCGGGAACGTTTTCTCCCTGCCAAATCTCTTTTAATTTTTCTTGTAATTCTTGATAGCGCAGCCGCTTTCCTAGCATCAAATCTCTATCTAATACCATGGTTTGTCCCACCTCTGTGGTTGCAGACATCTGTTATCTTATCGATTTTTAGAGCCTGTCGTCTCCAGTGTCTTTCTTTTCTTAATATTCCCCCAATCCCTCCGCTCATTGCCATTAAAAAGGGATACAGTCGATTCTGTATCCCCTTTAATCACCTGAGATTGCCTTTAACCTAGCGGGTGGAATAAGAGATCGGGATAAAAGCGATTAAATTCGATTAAAATCCCGGCGGTGAAAGTCAGCAGCGCCATAATTAACACGGGTGCGGACGAGAGAAATTTAGTAAGTCCTTCCATCTGAGTTCTCCTAGGGAATAAAAAGTCAAGGGTTTGACACAAAAATTAACGAGGGGAAACGGTAATTTCCGAATCCTTAACGGTTAATTTACCGGAAGTGGCTTCTTGTAAAGCGGCCAACGGCCAGAGGAAACCCGTTAACATTTTGCTCAAAGCGAGGGGAACATCGATGATGATTTCCTTCATTTCGGCATCTTTGCTGTCGCGCACGGCGATTAAATAGGCCCGACCAACCCAACCGATCCAACCGGTAATGTACAGGAATAGGATGCTAGGGATAAAGAAATCGCCCATGTGATCCCAACGACCATCCACAATTAGGTGAGGATAGCCTTCCGGTCCACAGAGAGCTTGGGAGTAGGTTTGAGCGCGTTTGGCTCCCGATTCGGGGTCGAGAGTGGTGTTGCGGAAACTCTTCGCTTTTTGTAGGAAAGCGGGATTTTCGCTACAAGGGGTCAGATTAGACAAATCAGCCGACGCTGGAGCGGCAAAGGTGAACCAGAGAGATAGCACCAGGGCCAGAGCGAACAATTTTCGCATAAATTGTTTCCTTTTGTTACGAAATATGAAGTTCTTTGTTCAAAAAGCGAACAATTTGATCGTACACGGAAAAAATCTTACTCCGATGAGGGGTGCGAGTAAAGTTTCTATTACAAAACTATACGCAACACTTCAGACCCCCGTGATATGAACCACCACTTGCCTTTGGTGACGACTCTGACGGTGTTCCCAGAGATAGATACCTTGCCATATCCCTAAAACTAATTTACCCCTAGCGATCGGGATTTGTTCCGATGTCCGGGTGAGGACCGAGCGAATATGAGCGGGCATATCGTCTGGCCCTTCGGTAGAGTGATAGTAGAGACTGCTATCTTCTGGGACTAACTTAGCGAAGAAATTGGCCAAATCGGTGAGAACATCGGGATCGGCATTTTCTTGGATCAGCAAGGAAGCGGAGGTGTGACAGACAAAGACACTGCATAATCCCGTCGTTATGCCCGATTCAGCCACGATCGCTTCTATGGGGGCAGTAAGACGATGGAAATTCTTGGGACTGGTGGTAATCGTCAGGGATTTTTGATATTGACGCATGGGAACCGGATCAGAGAGAAATGGGGGTGGGGGGGATTGTCCTGGAGAGCAAAGGTTGTCCCGCTTGTAAGAGATCGTGAAGGTCCACCACTGCACCGATAACAGCGATCGCTGGGGCTTCAAAGCCGGTGGCTTCGATCTGGTCCATAATCGTGGTGAAAGTACCGATTAACTGCTGTTGTTGCGGTGTTGTTCCCCAGCGAATCAGGGCGATCGGTGTTTCTGGACTTCTGCCGGCCTTGGTTAACTCGCCGATAATATAGGGTAAATTATGCACACCCATGTAAACGACAATTGTTTCTGCGCCATGGGCGATCGCTGACCAGTTAACCTGGGGACGATATTTACCCGCCATCTCGTGGCCGGTGACGAAAGTAACGGAAGAACTATAATTGCGATGGGTGAGGGGAATACCGGCATAGGCAGGCACGGCAATTCCTGAAGTGATCCCCGGCACGATCTCGACGCTAATTCCGGCCGCGATCAGATCGAGCATTTCTTCGCCCCCGCGACCGAAAACAAAGGGATCACCCCCCTTGAGACGAACAACCACGGTATTAGTCTGGGCCTTCTCGATCAGTAAAGCGGCGATTTCCTCCTGTACCAGAGAATGACGACTGCGACGCTTACCCGCATGGATTTGTTCGGCCCGGTGGTTAATCATGGCTAGAATCGACGGACTGACTAGGGCATCATAGAGGACAACATCGGCATTTTCTAAGAGAACTTTCGCTTTTAAGGTCAACAAACCGGGATCCCCGGGACCCGCACCGACGAGATAAACCTTACCGCAACTTTCTGATTGATTCATAGATACTGGGGAGAAAATTCTTGCTTCGATCGAATGCGCTTGATCCCTACTTTATTCTGACTGGGGCAAAATTTGGTATTTTTGACTACAGTTACGCGGCGATCATGCGCTTTCTTCTTGAAGAATTATGATCTTAACATTACTTAACCCTTAATCTAGCGATCGCTCTGATACCAAATCCCGTTTAACAGGTATGGGGGAGAGCGGGATTTTAAGGTTGGATTGGGAGTTAATCATGCTATTAAAAACCGATTCAGTATAACGGCGAAGTTAGGCAATTGGTACGACTTGGAGGCGTAACCCAAGTGATTGTAAGACCTTAAGAACTGTGGCAAACTCTGGATTGCCTTCGATTGACAAAGCTTTATAGAGACTTTCACGCCCCAACCCTGTTTCACGGGCAATATGTGTCATCCCTTTGGATCGAGCAATATCACCTAATGCTGCTACCACTAAGCTTGGATCGCCATCTTCAAGGGCTGCTTCAAGATATGCAGCTATATCTTCTTTTGTTTCGAGATGTTCTGCCGCATCCCAAGGATAGGTTTGGATAGTAGCCATAAAAATCTCCTATAAGTCTTGTGCTAAATTTAATGCTGTTTTGATGTCCCGTTCTTGAGTTTGCTTATCTCCTGCTGCCAAGAGGATGATCAAGGTCTCTCCTCGCTGAATGAAATACACCCGATAGCCTGGTCCATAATCGATCCGCAGTTCCGATACACCTTTTCCTACTGGTTTAACATCGCCTGGATTGCCCATAGACAGGCGGCGAACACGAATATCTATACGTGCTTTTGCTTGATGATCCCGCAAATTGCTAAACCACTGAGAGTAGGTTTCGGTCTGGCGAATTTCAATCATGCCTTAAGTGTATCCTATGGGATACAGAAGGACAAGCAATAAAAATAAGGTGCGTTACATTTTATGAACGCACCCTACCAGATCGGCGATCGCACTTACAGCCAATGAATGTCCATGGTGCGTTCCCCAAAAATCTATTAGTGGAGCGGTAGAAGTTGCATTAGGGAACGCACCCTACAAGATCGGCGATAGCGATCGCACTAGAATTTAGCTTTTAATGGAAATCTCTCAGGATTTTTAATAATTTCTTTGCTTAAATCTACATCTAAATCTGGCCAATAAAAATGATTAGGAAAAGGCTCTTGTATATTTAAAATTTGTCTAATAGGTACATCTTGAAACCAAGGAAAATCTTGATAAGAAAGAAACATTTCTTCGTTGTTTGCCAGAATCCATATTCCATGGGAAGAAATATGAGTTACTTCAGCTTGAGAAGTGTTTTGTCCAAGCATTTCTAAGTTCATTTTGTCGTTCCTCAACAATAGTTTCTATCGCTTGCAGTTGTTTTCGAGATAGGTTATGATTACGAGCTAATTCAATTTGTGGTTCAAGCCAAAATTTAGCTTCTCCTTCTGCACAATGAACATGAACGTGCATTCTTGTTTCTTCGCGGGAAAAGAAAAAGAAGCGATAGCCATCTTCTCGGAAAACAGTTGGACTCATCAGAAATCTAATCAGGATGATTGATGCTTACCCTTTATTTATCATAGCAAATATTAAGTTAAAAATACACTACGGAGAAGTAAGAGCATAAAAAATCCCCCTTAACTGGTCTAAAATTAAGGGGAAATGAGTTATAGTAAAAGGCAATTTAACCGACGTTAGTGGGTTCTTTTTCGGTTGAATGAGAGCGTTTTACTTTGCATTTATGGATAAAATAGGAGCAAAAGCTCAAGCTAAAGGTCTAAGGGAAGAGAAACTAGCAGAGTTGTTAGGAGATGAATCGTGTTAAGCTAAACGGCGCTTAACCTGCATGATCCAATAGCTATAACCCTTTTGGAGTCTATATCGGTGATCCGAAGTAAAAGCCGTTTAGCTTATTAATGTTGTCCATGAGATAACCATTAAGATTATAATGAAGTAATCAGATTTCAGGAAATAGTCATGAAACGAGATGAGGTACTAACAATTCTCGCAACACACCGAGAACAATTAGAAAAACTAGGGGTAAAATCTCTGTCTCTATTTGGTTCAGTAGCAAGGGATGAAGCACGTTTTGACAGTGATGTAGATTTATTGGTAGAATTTAGTAAAGCGGTAGGGTTATTTGAGTTTATCGAGGTACGACTTTACTTAGAAGATATATTAGGATGTTCTGTTGATTTAGGGACTCAAGATTCTTTAAAAGAACATTTACGACAACCTGTATTAAAGGATGTGATTAATGCCTTTTAGAGATTGGCAACTTCGTCTTCAAGATATTATTGAATCCATTGATTAAATCTTGGAATGGACGGCTAATATGACCTTTGAAGATTTTAGCTCAAATCGAGTGACTCTTAAAGCAGTTCTTTATAATTTAGGAATTATTGGTGAGGCATCTAGAAATATTCCTAGTGATATACAATTGCGTTATTCTCAAATTCCTTGGCGTTTAATGGGAGATATGCGAAATGTCATTTTTCATGAATATTTTCAGGTAGAATTGGCAATTGTTTGGCGGACGATTGAAAATAATCTAGCTCCATTGCGTTCACAATTACAGGAAATTTTAGAAAATGAAGCCGAAAATTAATCTATAAAAATCCCCCCTAACTTATTCAATTAAGGGGGAATGAGTTATATAAAAAGGCAATTTAACCGACGTTATTGGGTTCTTTTTCGAGGGAATGAGAGCGTTTTACTTTGCGTTTTAAGGTTGCACCTGCACCAAGTATTCCAAGAGAAAGAAGACTTAGGGTTGAGTTTGGTTCGGGGATTCGACAATTTCCAGTACCGCAAGTATCGCTGACAATCACTAGGCTTTCTCCATAGGTAATTGGAGTCAAATTATTGATTTGAGCATCAGTTAAATTAGCAAAATAATTGGCAATTACATCAACCGCAAACGAGTCTAACTCCCAATCATTAATCAGTTGTTGTTCTGTAGGAAGAAATATTCCAGCCGCTTCCATATCTCGAATTGCTATAACATCACTAGCTGAAATTTCTAAATTATAAAAGTTAGGGAACTCAGCTTTAAGCAAGGGAATATATATGTCTAAGGCACTACCCACACCCTTGAGACTTGGACTGACCTGATTTTCAAATTCACTTAGCCATAAAGTTTGATTTGCAACATCAGTTGCGGTTCCCACAAGTTTTGCTCCTGCCAGACGATCACGAGACTGACTAATTCCCTTAGCATTTTGAACTAAGCTAAACGGCGCTTAACCTGCATGATCCAATAGCTATAACCCTTTTGGAGTCTATATCGGTGATCCGAAGTAAAAGCCGTTTAGCTTACAACACTTACAGCAGTGATTACACCTATAGCAGCTTGATTTAATTCTGTTGATGCGGTTGGATCTGTTGAAAAAGAGGGGATTATTAAGAGCGGATCAGCTTTTAGAGCATAATTAATTAAGTCTGGAGGATCGCCAAAGCCTAACAAACCACACATATAGCTTACTCCTATTTCTGCTGTTGCTCCCACTCCTAAAACAGCTGCACCAGCTACAGGGGTGCCAGCAATTCCTGCTGCAACAGCACTCCCTGCCGTCGTCACAGCAAGTCCACCAGTTAACCATCCAGCGTTTGCTGGTGCAGAATAAAAACTATCAATTATCGCAACTGAGATAATTGATAAAAAGACAGATGGCACAATTTTTTTAGACAGAAAACCACTTTTCATAGTTGAAACTTCACTAAAGTTATAACAGGACAGATGCCTACATTATCAACGACAAAAATTAACTTTCAAGACTTTTAAAGTTATATAAAGACAGATAAAGCAGTATTAAGAAAAATAACTTAAATCTAAAAATAACATTAAATTGACCGTACACCTTATAATGTCATATAATGTCAGGTAAAAGCTTATTAATCTGGATTCTGTGTTTAAAAATGAACAATTTTGATATTCACTCTTTAATTACAACTGTTGATAATCTCATCTTTTCCTATACAGGAGAGAATTTAGATGATGTTCAGTCTGAAATTCTAGAAGGGGTGATTAATCACCAAAAATATACAGAAATCGCTAAAAGTCATCATCGTTCCGAGAAATATGTCAAGGATGTAGCCGGTAAGCTATGGAAAACCTTATCGGAAATTCTAGGAGAAGAAGTTAATAAAGCCAATCTTAGGTCTAGTCTGCGAAGATATTATTATAATGTCTCTCATAACTTTAATGTAATAAATCCCGTACAAATTAATAAAGGTCATATCTGTAATCAACTACCAGAAAATCAATTACAAAAATCTAATCTTGCTGAAGAATATAAACTCGAAATCGCCACAGAATTGATAAAAGAAGGCTTAACCGTCGAACAAATTGCTAGAGTATTAAAACTTCCCTTAGAATCAGTTAAAGAGCAACTCGAAAAACCTAAGCAACCTAATTAGAAGTTAGATTGACAGTGGTAGAGGGTGTTAAGCTATCGTTACAGCAGTTATCTCAATAGTGAGATACGAAGTTTTCGTTTTGGGGAGCCAGTCGTCAATAAGTAGTCGTGCAAAATTAATTTCCTAGTCGAGACAGGAGACAGGAGACAGGAGACGGGAGACGGGAGACAGCTATTAGGGATCGGATTTGAGTTTTCAGTTCACTGTTTCCTCACACCAGAATTCTGACGGAGTAGTGGCTTAGATGTGTAATTAATTTTGCTTAGGTACTTACTAAATTAGCTTATACTTCGTGTTGATCCGAAACTCCCCCTTGACAAAAGGCCATAACCTGTGCTTTGGGAGGGATTAAGAGAATTTCTGATGCCCCCTTACCCGTAGGGTTGATTCATTTAAATTAAGTACAGCGGATTTTGAGTCAATAAATTTGACTGAAGATTCTCAAGTTTATCTTTCTCTAACCAAAAGAGTTAGTCACAATAACTAATCTTTAATCCTCTGCCAATATTTATTATGAATAAATTGAT
>NZ_JADBRW010000300.1:0-10262 GCF_020247025.1 Microcystis sp. M109S1 | reverse complement strand
TAATACTTCTAGTGCTTCACTAAAAATAGCTTCTTCATTTCGATGTTCCGAAAGATACTGACGGAGTTCTGCGTTAGTCATTTCCGAAGGTGATTTTTTCATAATTCAAAGTTCCAATTTCCCTGTTCATCGATTAAAATGCTGATGTCTTCATTGGTTCCCGCTAAAATATAAATAATTTTGAGTCGGCTATCATAGTGGAATAGGTATATCGGTTGGTAGAGATTAGAAAGCAATTGACAAATAAAGATAGAGGTATCTTTCTGTTTTTGAGTCGGCAAATATCTTCTCCTAGAATTGTGCCAGTTTTGTTATCCCAGAACCCGCATGGCTTCGTGGAAAATCAACCCGATACAATTCTTAAAAATTGGCTGTTACCTTTATATGTTACATTTTGCAAGTCTCGACGCGAGAGAATAAAATAGAGACCCAGTTCCGCCACCAACTCCTCCCCAATTCCACAAATCAAAGATTCGGCATGGTAGATGTCCTCTAGGTGCATTGATATCGAAAATAGCCCTGTCGTATCTAATGTTTTTATTCCCCTTTCGCCATCCTATAATCAAACCGAAGTCATCCCAGAGCTTATCATTATATTGTTGACCATTATCAAGCCGATCAAATATTTGTTTTTGAATCGAAAAGCCAAACTTTTCTTGGCTATATTTTAACCATAGTTGATCAATTATTTGTAAGTCTTCACAAGGAAAAATATCTATATCTTCAACTCTTAAAAATTTATGTCTGTTACAAATTCTCAGCATAGTTTCAAAAGTTATTATGTCCGCTTGCTTCCATTGCTGCCGTTTTAATAAATCCTCTAAGTTTCGATAATCGATTCCTTTGGCACTTTTAAGCTGAATAGATGGGGGAGTTTGGGGAACGGAAATAGCGGGAGGTTGAATAATTGTTGCTACAGATTGTTTTTGATTAATAATCTGGTGACTATAAATCTGACAAACAAATATTCTTGAGGTTAGATGATAGATAATATAACTTCCTTGTCCCTTATAACCGTAGCGTATTAGCGGTAGATGTCCTTGAGGTGCTTGCAAACTATAATTAATATCTTGCCAATTCCAACTATTATTTTTTTGCCAGCCTACCAAACTGCCAAAAATATCCCAATTTCTTTCATTATATTCTTCCATGCCACCGATTTCTAGATAGATTTGCCCCTGCACAGAAAAGCCAAATTTTCCGTTACTGTAATGAACCCATAATTGATCAATAGTTTGTAAATCATCGCAAGGAAATTTCTGTATATCTTCATCTCTTAACCAATCTTTGACACGATTAGTTACTTTTCGTACTAAGTTGGCGGTTTCCTCGTCCGCTTCCTTCCATTGCTGCCGTTTTAATAAATCTTCTAATTTCCGATAATCGATTCCTTTGGCGCTTTTAAGCTGGATAGATGGGGGAGTTTGGGGAACGGAAATAACGGGATTAACGGGTTTTTGAATAGTTGTCTGGGGGACAAAGACTGATGTTTTTATCTGCAAAGCTGACAACACTTCTGACGCAGATTGATAGCGTCTTTTCGTGCCAAATTCAATTAATTTATCGAGAATATTCCCTAACTCATTACTAACAGGATTATCCACTAACCACTGTCGCCATACCCATTCGTGTTCTCCCACGTCGAATAAATCAAAGGGAGATATTCCTGTTAATAAATAAATGCCAGTTACACCCAAACTATACAAATCACTGGCGTTAACTGCTTTCCCGTTCCCCTGTTCTGGTGCGATGTATTCCGCAGAACCGATAATTGTTCCTGTCATGGAACGATTTAAAGGACTGACAAATTTGGCTGCCCCAAAGTCAACTAAAATCAATTTATTATCGCTTTTTCTGCGAATAATATTTTCGGGTTTAATGTCGCGATGGATTACTTGTTTACTATGAATAAATTCTAGAATCGGTAAAATCTCTGACAAAAGATGTTTAATTTTGGCTTCGTTAAATACTCCTTCCTGTTTTAATTCTTGTTCGAGATTTTGTCCTTCGATATATTCCTGTACGAGATATTGTCGCCCATCATTAGCGGTAAAATAGGCGTAAAGTTCGGGGATTTGTGGGTATCTTCCCAAACTATCTAAACGAATCGCTTCTTCTTTAAATAATTCTGCTGCTTTTTGTAAAGTTCCTGTTCCCTGCGCGGATGGGAAAAATTGTTTAATCACACAATAGGGTTTTGAGGGTTTATCCTCATCTATCGCTTGAAATGTCTTACCAAAACCCCCTTGACCGATTAATTTTAGCGCTCGATAACGTTCTCTGAGCAGTAATTGAGAACCGCACTTATGACAGAATTTATCCGTGGGGGTGTTTTTGTGCGAACAATCGGGATTGAGACAGAGACTCATAGCCGTTTGACAAGTATGGGAAGATAACCCCTATTATACTATTTTTTGGTAATCTAATCAATAGCCCAAATGTCATCATCTCTTATTTTTAACTTCAAATACTTTCTTTCCTCTAAAAAATCTATTAAAGCAATAGACTGAGGAAATTCTTTTCTAAAGTTATCACTTAGATACTGAAGTAAAGGTTTGGCCAACAAATTAGAAAATTCACCTCGCAAACATCTGTCATACCAATTAATTAGCTCCGATTCAAGTATTATGCCACGCACTCTTTGTCCCCAACTGATTTGTTGAGCTATAATTTTGATGACATCAGCATGAGCATCACGGCAAACAATAACTATATGATCGCTTTCTACTTTATCGATAATATTTTGAGCTATTTCTTCATCAAGGGTTAAATGTTTTATTTGAATAGCTATGCCAAAATTTGCCCACATATCTAATCCTCTATCGGCTGCATTCGTCACTCCTACTCTATAAATATGAGCCTTAAATACTCGCTTATTTTGGTTCTTATCTAAACCAAGTAAGGCTTTAGCTAAATCAGAAAACTCGTTTAATAAATCTTGTTTGATTGAAGGTATAGACATTGTGATCTCTGCCTCCAGAGATACTACAATGGTTTCAAATAAACTATAAGCTATAATCTCGTATGCTTTGTCTATACTTCTGCGGATTCCTGCTTTAGCACTAAACTCATCTAATAAATATTTTAAATCAAAACTTTTCTCATTTTGACTGTCTATATAGTCAATTAAACTTGATACAGTGGCTTGTCTTTCACTAAATTTTAAATAAATATAACGTTCTACACCTCCCCGTGTTCGCTTATTTTCTCGATCAAGAATTTCCAGTAACTCAGGAGACATGGCTGTGGTACTCCATACATCATGTTGATATCTAGCAGAAGATGTAGAAACTTTATTAAGCAATCTTATTGTTACTTCATCTCGCCAACGAATAGATTGATTTTGATAAGTCTTTAAATCTAAAATTTTGATATTTTTTTCTAACCGAGATTTTCTGAGAACTTCGGCAATTTGAATTGGCTTATACAAGTCAATTCTCGCTTTAGCAATAATGCTATCAAGTCTCATTTTAGCGTCTTGAATACTTACCACTATCTAAAACTCCTGAGTCGAAAATAAACTTAATTGAGTAGTTCGATTGAACGAGAATGAATTAGTTGATGCTTGCTCAACATCTAACAAAGACTCGATTACAGAATTAACCACAGCAGCTACGCAGGAAATCGCTACACTATTACCCGTTAATTTTCGCATAGTTTGATAACTGCCGACAATTTGATAATCATCGGGAAAACCTTGTAAACGTAGCATTTCTCTTGCTGTTAAGCGTCTTTGACCATCCACTAACAAATAATTATAGGATGCTCCCGCTCGCAAGGCACAGGAATAGGGATAAGCACTGACATTTCCTCCTTTATTTTCGTGCCAGATAGTCGGTTCACTATCAGGTTTTTTTCCCTCTCTTTTCAGAAGGCGACTTTTTTGAATTTTCTCGGAAGCATAATAAAAATCTGAGACATTTTCCTCTAATATTTCTGTTAAAGACTGCCTCGATAAAGCTGGTTTTGGCCAGATAAAACCCCGCGCTTCTCGGAAACCAACGATAAAAATCCGTTCCCGTTTTTGCGGTAGGCCAAAATTAAGCGCATTCAAAACCCGATAATCGGTATAGTAACCTAAATCTTGCAGAGTATCGAGAATAACTTCTAAGGTTTTTCCCTGTTGATGTCCTTGTAATTGCTTGACATTTTCCAGAATAAATGCTGCGGGTTGTTTGGCTTTTAAAATACGGGCAATCTCAAAAAATAACGTGCCTCTGGTATCTTCAAATCCCTTTAAATTGCCACAAATACTAAAGGGTTGACAGGGAAATCCTGCCATTAAAATATCATGATTGGCAATATCTAGGGCAGCAATTTCGGTAATATCTCCCTGGGGTTTGTCGCCAAAATTAGCGTGATAAATTGCCTGAGCGTCTTTATCTATATCACAGGAAAAGACACAATCAGATTCTAAGTGTTGTTGGCGACAAACTTGTGCAATCGCGACTCGAAACCCTCCCAAACCACAAAAGAGGTCAATAAAACGAATTTTCTGCTTATCTTTAAGTAAATTCATCAATCATATCCCTAGCAAGAGATCGATAATATCCTAAATTAATGGGGATAATTTATCGCCTTATAGCACAGCTACGTCAAAGAATAAATCGAACTTTAGAGGTATTTTTAGCCAAGTTTGCCGTAAACTTTATTAACAATCGTCCTCGAAAATGTCTTGACTATCGTAACCCAAATGAGGTATTCTATGAAGATAGATCAGACAGTGATGTAATTCAGACTTGAATTGGCGTTTTATTAAAGGAAATTATCGTTAACAGGGGGCTGTTTTAAGGAATTATGTCACTGCGATCAATGTTGATGACATAGATATTTTCTTGTTTGTTTCCTAATTTTCTGTTGCCTATTTGCTGCTTTCTAAAAGTACAGATATTCTGAGCAAGCACTAGGCCTTGAGATAAGAGCGTCACCACCAGGGCAGAAAGACGGATTTTGTGATAATTATTTGAATAGTGGAGAAATTTATGGGATTGATGCCAAAGCTCTCGGTAAGTTGCGATCGTTGTGTCGCAGCTTTGCTATCTAGCCCACAGAGAGAGCCAGAAAACAATAAAGACAAATATAATCAAATAAAATCAATAAAGCCACGATTACCCCAATTTTGCCAGCAGATAGGTTTAATAGTCATGGATATAGCTGGAAGCGTGCAAATGCTTACAGAAAGATCTGAACAATTGCTGTACCAGTATTCCCTCTCTCATACCCCGAACACCTTACCAGAACCCTTGCAAAAGTGGTTTAAACATCCGATTGCCCGACTCCTTGCCAAGGATGACCAAGCCTTTTCCTGTTCACCCTTACGCCTAGAACAAGAGGGACGACAGTTAATCATTTTTCTGATTCCCACTCTGCTCGGGGAACAGTTTCTCCTACTCTTAGAAGAACAAGAACTGCCCTCTTTTTCGATTGCGGCCTTAGAATTGTTGGGACTGACTAAAAGGGAAGCAGAAGTGCTATTTTGGATTGCCCAAGATAAAAGTAATGCCGCCATAGCAAAAGTGATCGGATGTAGCGAAGGAACCGTGCGAAAACATCTAGAACATATTCACGAGAAACTAGGGGTACAAACTCGGACGGCAGCGGTTATAGTTGCCCTCGAAAAGTTGGGGCTACTGAAAGGGCAGATTGCTGCGATATCTTCATAATTCCCTACGCGGATCATCGTATTGTCACCGCAGAAAAATTTGATGATTATTGAAATTGTGCATTGTCCTGTACTGAGTTCTTGAACAGAGCTTCTTATCGAGAAAGCCAAAATTTCTTTGGCAAGGAGAATCAAATCTATGCCTACACCCTTTGTGAATGAGGAATTTACCTTCACCAATCCCGACGGCAGCACTATCAGGGTCAGGGGATCGGGAAACCAGTATTATGCTGTTTTTGAAACCCTAGATGGCTATACCGTGGTCAAAAACCCCGACAATGGTTTTTACACCTACGCCCAGCTTTCCGAAGACAACAGCCAACTGATAGCGACCGATGGGATAGTCGGCCAAATAGCACCCCAAAGCCTCGGCATCCAGCCCCATCTACGCATCCAGACCGAGAGTGCCAAACAACAAGCTCAGAGCGCACCGATGCTACAGGACGGGTTCAGTCAATGGCAAGTCCGTCGTCAGCAAAAAAAAACTCAGCTGCAGGGAATCAGTGCGACGACCAGTGCTGATGCCAGACCAGCTTCAACAGTAACTGTGGGCAACTATCTGGGATTATGTATCTTGATTAAGTTTCCCGACGTTGCCGCCAGCATTTCCCAACAGGAAGTCAGCAACTTCTGTAACCTACCTGGTTACGCCGGATTTGGCAATAAAGGGTCAGTACGGGATTATTTCTACGACAATTCCCAGGGAAAATTAACCTATACCAATGTTGTCACCCAATATTACACCGCCGCCCATAATCGCTCCTATTATACCGATCCAGCGATCGCCTATGGTACTCGCGCCCGAGAACTGATTCTAGAAGCCCTCAATTATTTGAAATCCCAAGGCTTTAACTTTAGTCAGCTGAGTAGTGATAGTAACGGTTTAATTTATGCCTTAAATGTCTTCTATGTCGGACCGCGGGTCAACAATTGGGCCGAAGGACTATGGCCTCATTCCTGGAGTTTAGCTTCACCCTACGATGTCGGGGGGGGCAAGAAGTTATACGACTACCAAATCACCAATATGGGTAGTGAACTGACCTTGCGTACCTTCTGTCATGAAAATGGTCACATGATCTGCGATTTTCCCGATCTCTACGATTATGGCGGTCAATCGGCAGGAGTGGGTAATTATTGTCTGATGTGTTACGGAGGCA
The DNA here is from genome assembly GCF_020247025.1 of Microcystis sp. M109S1. Lineage (NCBI taxonomy): Bacteria > Bacillati > Cyanobacteriota > Cyanophyceae > Chroococcales > Microcystaceae > Microcystis > Microcystis sp. M109S1. Next base: position 3,443 of record NZ_JADBRW010000300.1, on the reverse strand, counting down.
ATGATAAAAATCCCGTGCAAGTCTGTGCCTACCTCAAAAATGAAGCCGGTTGGGCCAGCAAAGTGACAGCGATAACTCCAGGTCTTACCGCCAGTCTTCCTGCGGCCAAGAATGAGTTTTACCTCTACAGTAAGAACGCTAACGAGTATTTCCTCATCGAAAACCGGCAGAAAACTGGCCGGGATACATTCCTCCCTGATGCGGGCCTAGCCATCTGGCACGTGGACGAACAGAAGAATGGTAACGAGGAGGAACAGATGACTCCTAGCCAACACTACGAATGTTCCTTAGAACAGGCCGATAATCGCTTCGATTTGGAGAAAGATGCCAATGGCGGTGATAACGCCGACCTATTTCGATCCCCCTATAAAACCGAGTTTTCCGATAGCACCAGTCCTGCTGGCAAATGGTGGGATGGTAGCAACTCTGGCTTAAAAATCGCCCAGATTTCTGCCGTTGGTGCCACGATGACCTTCACTGTCCCCGGCAGTGCTTGGCTAGAGAAAAAGCAGATTACCGGTTTGTGGATGATTAACCAAGAACGCAATGCGGCCGCCTATGTGGACGGCCTCGGCTGGCGCAAGATTGCCCCCGAGAGTGACAGTGTTTTCTTGGGGATGCTTGCCCTGCTGTCCGCCGCTAAGGAAAGAAAATTTCCCGTCAATCTGCGTCTGGAAAACGACGTGATTCAGGAAATTTACGTTTTTTAAAACTTTTTCAAGATTTAACGAGGAAAATACCATGACATTAACACAACCGACTCAAATTCCCCCCGCAGCTAACCTTCCTGAGTCCGAAACACCAGAAATTCCCTCCGTTCCTCTCTTTGCCGAAAACCCCCTCGGTCAGGATAGCAAAGATGGCCTGCGTGGCGGAGCGAATCTCTATGGCGGCTGTAGTATTGAAGTGGGCTGTGGTTGCTCCTTTGGCACCCTGCGCTATACCCATGAAGATGCCCAAGGCTGGTTAGACTATGTGAAAAAGTTTACCCCCTTAAACTTTTGGTATCAGGATTGTGGCGTACAACCCTGGCTTTACTACGAACCCTACGATGATTGGCAAGATACCTACGGGGTAGATGCGGTCATGGCCTTCTATCACTCTGGTCATGGCGGGATGGATGCCAATGGCGTGTTTTATCTACCGATGAGCAAACCGTGGGGTAACGAAGGTTGTACGATCGTCTCTAGCAGTGATAAGTTAGTTTGGGCTAACGAGCGGGTCAGATACATTTTTCTGTCTACCTGTCTTTCCCTGCGGGTTCTGGGTGGTCACAACCCGATTCGGACTTGGAATCCTAGTAATCGCGGTTGGCGAATGCTCTTCGGCTATGAAACTGTTAGTTGGGATAATCCCAATTACGGCAAATTTTTCTGGGAAGAATGGAACAAGAATAAGTCTTTAAGTACCGCTTGGTTAGATGCTAGTTGGCGCATTGCCCACGACCAGGCCCCCTCGGTGGTGGCCTGTGGTGCCAGTGCCGATGAGGCGAAAAATCGTCTCTTTAATGAACGCTATTTTTCTCGCGAACGGGTCAGTAATGCTTGGTATTGGTGGCGATGGTACAATGTGGCTCGTAGTAGCCAACCACAACTGGTCTTACCCCAGCATCTCCTCGTCGGTCGTTTGCAACCCCTAGACGCTACTCGACCGGCTGCCCGCAGCCTAGCGGCACGATTTGGTCTTGACCTGGAAATCCCCTCAGAAGTTGCTAGTACCAGAAATGGCTCCTATCGCCTGGTGACGGGGGAACAAAGCATCGCCTACGGTAGTGATGGGTCAATTGATGTTCGTTTGGCAACTCCTAACCGTTATAATTACAACCCCTTGGCTATGGACAGCGCCCAAACCTTAGCCCAGGAGGCCGTCTGGCGTTACGGTCTTGACCAAGAAGTCCCAGTGGTGTTCGATCGAATTATCTTATCTTCCGAAGCCGGCGGTACGGCTAACGGTTCGGGACAATTGGACGGACCGTTTACTACTGGTGTGATTGTCCAATTCCGACAGTTGATTAATGGTGTCCCGGTGATTACCCCGGGGGCGGGTACGGTGCGAATTGCCCTGGATAACGATGGTACTGTCACCGATGTGCATTCATCAGTCCGCTCGCTCGAACAGTTAAGTAGTCGTCCTGTACGCTCTGCCAGTGCGCCACCTCCCCGGGGTGATATCGCTCCTGTCTTAGCACCCGAACCTAGCAACTATGAGCAGTTACTAGCGGCAGAGTTTAGCCGACAATTGGCTTCCCTGTCTGCTCGCGGTGGCGGTGGAATGCCTCTAGAATTCACCACTGTACCCAATTCCACCGAGATTGGCTACGATATTGACGGCGATGAGGCGATTTTGATCGCCCGCAAAGCGATCGAAGTTAACTTTGGCAATGGTTATCGTAAACGTTATTGGGTTACTGTACCCTTGTTTGGTTAACTGCGATCTAATCCAGTTTTAACTTAGTGTCAAGACGGGCATCTTGCTCGTCTTGACAGGCTTTTTTACTTTTTCCTTGCTACACAATGTCTAGCGTCACCCGTCAACAACTGGAGAGCGCGATCAATGCTGGCTTAAAGATCGGCTTAAACGGTGAAAATTTACAAGGTTTGGATTTATCTGGTCTGAATCTCAGTCAATTTGACTTTAGCTATGCCAATCTAGAATCAGTTAACTTCCGGGGTGCCAATTTAAGCAAGGCGATTTTGTGGTCTGTGCAAGCGGCAAAAGCGAACTTTAGTCAAGCTAACCTTAGTGGGGCCAACCTCGGCACTGCCAATCTTAGCCAATGCAATCTTAGCGGTGCAATTCTCCGTCAAGCTAGTTTGTTAGGAACCAATTTGCAACAAGCGGATTTAAGCAGCGCCGATTTGCGTCTGGCTAATCTCCAAAATACCATCCTCACGGATATTATTTATAATGCTCAAACCCAATGGCCTGATGGATTCCGTTTTTTGCGGTAGGCCAAAATTAAGCGCATTCAAAACCCGATAATCGGTATAGTAATACTAAATCTTGCAAAGTATCGAGAATAACTTCTCAGGTTTTTCCCTGTTGATGTCCCTACAATTGCTTGACATTTTCCAGAATAAATGCTGCGGGTTGTTTGGCTTTTAAAATACGGGCAATCTCAAAAAATAGCGTGCCTCTGGTATCTTCAAATCCCTTTAAATCACCACAAATACTAAAGGGTTGACAAGGAAATCCTGCCATTAACATATCGTGATTGGGAATGTCTAGGGCAGCGATTTCGGTAATATCTCCCTGGGGTTTGTCGCCAAAATTAGCGTGATAAATTGCCTGAGCGTCTTTATCTAGGGTTTGCTGAATAAATCTAAAAACCTTATCCAACAAGGTTTTTAGACTTTTTTTCCCTCAAAAAGTGCCGCCCCTTGGAGTGATTGGGGGGAAAATTCAGGGACTTTTTCCCTGAAAATTAGGTAATTGACCACCTG
>NZ_JADBRW010000030.1:0-3956 GCF_020247025.1 Microcystis sp. M109S1 | reverse complement strand
TAATTGAGGGAATGAATACCAAAATAAAGCTTATTAAAAGAATAAGTTATGGATTTACCAATTTTGAACATCTTCGACTTAAGCTGTTTGCTTGCTTTAATTCATAACAAAAATTAACACACGAAAACCAGAAGAGCCAGCGTTACAGTAAATTAGTCCTTCATAGGGATAGGGAGACCAATAGGATAAATCGTATAGACCATTAAAACGAAAGCCTTTTTGATACAATTGGTCGTAAATTTTTGTAAAAAATGTATGGCGAAAATCGGAGGGACGAAACCCAACTTCTGAAAGAATCATGGCAATTTTTCTCTCTTCTAGAAAATTGGTTGCTCCAGCTAAAACCTGTAGCTCATAACCCTCTGTGTCCATTTTAAGCAGGTCTATCCTATCTATCCCCTGAGCTTGACAAAAATTATCTAAGCTATCAATTGTAATTGCTTCTGTTTTGTCGGTGGATTGGCCTTGATTCTCGCCTACGGGCCGGTTTAAGGCATCGCTGAGGGAGTTTTGTTGAGAATTAGAGTTTAAGATAATTGTTTTTTCTGAAGGTTGCTCGCCGAAAGCGATCGGAAAACAGCGAATTCGCTGATTATTAGCAAATTTTTGAGATAATTGGGTAAAAGTTTCCTTGATTGGCTCGAAACAAAGAATATCAGCTTGAGGAAATTTTTGATGAAAGTAACTACCTGTTTGTCCAATATTAGCCCCGACATCAAAAATAATCCTTGGTTGCTGGTGATGACAAATTCTTTCTATATCTGAGGCCACATCCCAACCAGCAGGGAAGGAATCGGGGGAAACTTTCTTGTAAGTCTCAAGACTCAATTCATGAATCAAATTTTTCAGCCGGCTTTTAATGCTCATAATTGTTTTGTAAATTAGGCGGGTAATTGATACAGTCAATATAGCAATCCAAGTGACAAGTAACTAGAGCAAAAAAAGCCACTTTAATTATCCTCTATCCCTGCAACTGCTACTCAGAGATGAGGGATAGAAGCGGTTGGGTAATCCAGTTAAATGCTACGGCGATTTGATGGTTGAGGGTGGGCAGACGGTAGAGATAGACTAAGCGACGGGTAAGATGGGCAAGGGGGCCGGCTAATTGTAGTCCTAAACCGCTAATGGTAGCTTCATCGATGCCGAGGGTCAACATTTCGCCTAAAGGTTGATAACGGAAGGGTAAAGCCGGTTTATCGTGGAAACTCGCCCAAATATTCCAAGCGCAGTAGTCGGACTGTTGAAGGGCCACTTGGGCTGTGGCAGCATAGGGTTTATCGTCTTGATCGCGACTATCGGCCGCATCGCCGATCGCGTAGATACTGGGGTTTTCGACAGTTTGTAAATATTGATTAACTTTTAGTAATTTGCGCTCATTATGTGCTATGGGCAAATTAGCGATCAGTGGGGAGGCGATCGGACTAACGGTCCAGAGAATTAGATCAACGGGGATATTGTCGATCTGTCCTTTGTAGTCAAGGGAGAGGCGATCAGCTTGGATATCGGCGACGGTGGTTTCTAGGTCTAACCAAACCAGACGTTTTTCCAGGGCTTTTTTGGCAGTGTCGCGGTTAAATTGGGGTGAAAGGGCAATTATATCGCTATTTCTTTCGATCAGACGAATTCTTCCCCTTTCTCCGAGGCGATCAGCCAGCTTACAGGCTAATTCTACGCCGCTATAACCGCCCCCGATAATGGCGACCCGAATTTTATCGCGATCGGATTGTTCTAGGGTTTTGAGTCGATCCCGAAGACGATAGGCATCCTCGAGACTACGAAAGGGGATAGCGTGGGTTTTGGCCCCGGGTAGGAAGTCAAGGGAGGATTGACCACCGAGGGCGATCACGAGGCGGTCATAGCATATATCGTTTTGATTGTCAAGGGTTATTTTATGATTATTAACATCGATCGCCGTGACGGTTCCCTGTTGGAAGTCAACGGGGGTATTGGCGAGCAATTCGCTGAAAGGGGGAGCAATTTCCCAGGATTCTAGTTCTGAGGTGACTAATTCGTAGAGAAGGGGAGAAAATAAAAAGCGATCGTTTTTATCAATTAAGGTAATTTGGGGGGGGTGTTGATCGGGCCAAGGCAATTGACTCAAACGTAAAGCAGTATAGAGTCCACCAAAACCACCACCGAGAATACAAATTTTTGGGTTTGAGTCAGTCATATCGATCGCTGAGGGTTTTGTTTCTTATTTTGACACTCCTTGCCGTAAAATGGACGGGGAACCTTAAACCCAAATTTTCGGTAAAGCAAGGAAAGAAAAATAGTTTTTATTTATCTAACCAGCCAAATGGTCAGCAAAGCCACAATTGTAGCCAGAAAAAGGATATGATTCATCCAATCGTCGAAAGACCAATTTTTAAACATAATTAGTTCCTTAAAATCTTACTGCTCAACAGCTTACCTTAATTCCTGATAGAAGTGCTATCGGGTGCGGCCGGTTGACTGGGGCAATATGTTGAGAGCGGTTACTAATTTGACCGCCGGATAAAATTAAGATTAGAGCTTATTAGAGAGGAAAAACCTAACCAGAAGAATTTTTAGGTGAATCCTAATTGAGATGGGAGTCTTTGGGAATAACATCCAAACCGAGGAGAACCTTTTGAGTATTGGACATATCGCCGATAATTCTTTGTAGGGGTGGGGGAAGTTGTTTGACTAAAGTAGGAGTTACGAGAATTTTATCCTGTTCCGCTAATTGGGGCTGTTCGAGAACATCAATTATTTCTACCGTATAAAGATCGGATAACTCCTCGCGACAGATACGAAAAATATTGGCGATCGCCCTCTGGGATTTACTGGAATCGCCCATAATGTAGAGTTTGAGAAGATATTGACTCATGATTGCGTGTTATTGAACAGTTTAATGTTGCTGAGACCGATATAGTATTTACGATAGAAAGAGACGAGATAACCCATCAATTCCAGGACCATGAGACGACCTTCGCTAACGTAGGCCTGCGCTTTAGCCAGGGTGACATCCTGATTTTTTTGGCGTAGGGTGGTGGTATGAATATCCACCACATCGCGAGGACTAGCTTTTAAGAATCCTAACTTATCGGCCAAGCTTCGCAGTCGTTCCGATAGATTATGTTCCACTTTGTATGCTTGTTCTTCTAAAGCTAAGTCTAATAAGTCTCCGTAATTTTGGACTAATTCTTGAAAAATATCGGGAATACTCTGCTTTATTGCCTCAGAACCGAACATTTTCGCCGTGATGCTAGTTTGTACTCCCTTGATTAACTGTTCCAGTTCGCGAAATTCCTCTTCCTGTTGTTGATGTTTAAGATTGAGGATATATTGCTGACGCTCGATCGCCACACGAATTTGATAGACTAAAAGACTACTATCGATATTATTTAACTGAATATAACCGTCAGCACCCAGTTGAAAGGCTTTAACGACTAATTTCTCATCATTGCTAGTAGTTTGAACTACTATCGGTATATCAGAGGCTAATTCTCTGGTTTTGACTAGAATATTTAAGCCGGGGGGGACAGAGATTTCCAAGCTTAAGAGGATGAGATCAAATTTCTCCCCTGCTAGTTTTTCGGCAGTTTCCTGTAGATCCTGAGCTTGGGTGAGGGTAAAAGTCAACCCCCCGGCCAGGGAACATTGGGGGGCCTTTAACAGCAATCTCTGGATTAATTTAACAGTCGTCGGTTCATCCTCTATCAATAAAATCCTACAGATATCCCTAGTCATTGTTAATCGATCGCTAAAATTATCTTTTTCCCCTACTTTCATAGTACGCCCATCTTTGGGAAACGCAAGGACAAAATCACAATCTAGCACCCGCTATCTCGAAGTCTTATCGAAAATTTGGGTTAAAACCCCGTCGTTTTACGACGGCTTTAAGCTACAATGGAAAAAGCGATAACCAAGCTAAAAACTGAACCTTGACAACAGATAGTAGGGGGTTTCGTTCAGAAAAGACTTCAAATTCGGCC
>NZ_JADBRW010000003.1:0-10095 GCF_020247025.1 Microcystis sp. M109S1 | reverse complement strand
CTCTATAACCTGAGTATCCTAGCATTGTTCCCAGTATTATTACTAATAATACTATCCATAAAGGGTGTCTTTTTCCTTTATCTTTCCGAAAGTCCTTGACTTGTTTCAGTTTTTCTATTAAGCTCAACATATATTTAAAAAGTTGGCGGTCACTTCTCATTTTACAAAGACAGTGATCGCTTTTACTTTTGATATTCTGATGGGAGAATGAATCAGCCCTAGGGGGCAGGGTAGGGGATAGGGGATAGGGGATAGGGGTTGGGGAATGGGGAGATAGGGAGAAAAAAGCTGATTACTGATTACTGATCACTGATAACTGACTCCTGAAGGCTTTTTCGCTTAAGATAAAGTTTAGCCCTCGATCGAGTTCTAGTGTTTTCATGGTTTTACAACTGCGCGTCTACGTTCCCGAACATCCTCTGATTAAGCATTGGCTGGCGATCGCTCGCGATCAAAATACCCCCTCGGTACTGTTTAAAACAGCGATGACGGAACTAGGGCGCTGGTTAACCTACGAAGCGGCGCGGCAATGGTTGCCGACGCTGGAAACTAGGGTTAAAACCCCTCTAGCGGAATGTCCCGCTACTTTTATCGATCCTAGCGTACCGATCGCCGTAGTTCCGATTTTACGGGCAGGATTAGCCCTGTTGGAAGGGGCGCAAAGCCTTTTACCCCTAGCTAGTACCTATCACCTCGGTTTGGCCAGAAATGAGGAAACCCTGGAGGTGAGTTGTTATTTAAATAAATTACCGACCAGTTTTGATCCGGCCACAAGAGTCTTAATTCTTGAACCGATGTTAGCCACGGGGGGATCAATTTCAACAGCAATGGCAGAAATTACCAGCAGAGGCGTTGATCCTACCCTGATTCGCCTGATTTCCGTGGTGGCTGCCCCGCCAGCTTTACAGAAATTGAGTCAAAATTATCCCAGCTTGAACATCTATACGGCTATTATCGATGAAGGATTAAATAGCCGCGGTTACATCGTGCCGGGATTGGGCGATGCCGGCGATCGAGCTTTTGGAACCTATTAGGAGAAAAAGGGATTATGAGTCAGCGAGATGGGTTTACGGGCGGTTTTTTAGCCGGTGCGATTGTCGGTGGTTTAGTGGGCGGTGTTTTGGGGACAGTGTTGGCTAATCGCGGCCGTCGCGGTTTAGCAGATGGTGATAATCAAGCTTTTTTAGAGGAGATCCGCAATGGGCGCTTGACTCCAGAGGAAGGCATGGAAGTGGCCCGCCGCAGTTTAGAAGATAAAATTGCCCAGTTAAATCTAGCGATCGATGATGTGCGTCAACAGTTAGGAGCGGTACAGGAAAACGGTAGCGATCATTAAATAGGGCTGGCCGAATAAATCTAAAAACCTTGTTGGATAATATCTTAAGAATAAGGCGTTGTCAGATCAGAATATGCGTTGTCAGATCAGAATATGAAATCAGTTCCAAGCTGATTCGGAGCATCTTTCAATTTGACAACGCCCTGTAAAATTGGAGGTGGAAGGTTTATGCTAGTAGTCAATAAGTCGATGATCAGCATTTTTTAAAATGCTATGGTTTTGAGTGTTACCGTGCTTTCAGTGGGTGTTGCGGCTACAATAGCCTTAGCTCAAACAAGTCCAAGTCCAGAGCAATGGAATTATTGTGATAGGATTTACGGGAATGACTTTAACGCTTTTATGACTTGTCTAAAATCATTTGAAAGACAACGTTCATCTTCACCTAGTCAAAATGTACAAAGAAGTGGATGGACACGACAGCAGTGTTTAGATTATTTTCAAAAGCTAATAGATGAAGCTTTTGCAAACAATCGAACCCCAGGTGTGTCATTGGTTAGTGGACAACAACAATGTTTTGGGATTCCTGAGTAAATCTTCAGGAAATCAAAAGGCTTCTGGCAGGGTAGGCTCATTCAGTAAGAGTTGACAAAGAAAGGCTCATCAGGTACTGTCTGAGCCTTATCGGAAGTTAACGACGGCGGGTGAGTTCAGCCGTCAGACTGCCAATTTCTTGGTCAAGATAGTTCCGGTTACTTTTGAGCAGGTGCTATAGTATGGTGAGATTTGTAAATGGTTTCTCCCATGAAGAATAAAGCCATTATTGTGCTGGGGGCGGTTGCCGCTCTTGGGTTGACTGCAACCTTAACTTTACTTCTGACACGTCCATCTGGAAATTCTCCAGATTCCGCCTCTGCTCAATCTTCTCGCAACGGCATGGGTGGGATGCATCATATGCAGGTCAGTAGCGAGTTTAACTATCTTGCCCAAATGATTCCCCACCATCAGGAGGCAATCGATACCGCCCAGGTTATTCTGGCACGCACTAGTCGTCCTGAGATGAGGCAGTTTGCTCAAAATATCATTCAAGCGCAAACTGCTGAAATTGCTCAGATGAAAAACTGGCTCAACCAGTGGTATCCCAGCGGGAATATTAGCATCTCCTACGTTCCCATGATGCGCGATCTGAGTCAACTTCAGGGCGATGCCCTAGATCAAACTTTTTTACAAGATATGATTAAACATCATATGGGAGCCGTGATGATGTCGCAAATGCTCCTGAATCATAATCTGGTGAAGCATCAGCCTGTCCAACCCTTTGCTGAGAACATTGCCACTAGCCAGCGCCAGGAAATTCAGCAGATGCAAACTTGGTTGATGGCTTGGTTTGGTGATCGCAATCCAATGGGTGGGATGCATCATTAGCTTGTATTGCGATCGCAATTTTGTAGGGTGCGTTCCCTAATGCAAGTACGCTTAACTAATACAGAAGTTCTGGTGTTCCCTAAAACCAGAGACTTATCGCCTCAAAATAAAGATAACTGCTATAAGTACCGCGCGCAAAATTAATTACACATATCTAACCACCTCTTGCCTCTTGCCTCTTGCCTATCTTCACTAGGAAATTAATTTTGCACGACTACTTATCCTTCTGTTCACTTTAAAATAGAACTGTCAGCTTGCCAGGGGTTGAGAGTGACAATCCCAAAATCTCTACCTAAATCCTTCCCTTTCGAGGTAAATATTTCATGAGCCAAACCATCACACCTTCTTCCTTAAAAGCTAGTTTAGCCCCCAATCCCACTAGAGGAGCAACGGTGGACGATGGGGGAAATGTGCTAGGGGAATTTCTGCAAGAAACTCTGGCCATGACTAAACGTCTGTTCATCCAATTACAACGTCGTCCTTCAACCCTAATCGCGGGGGTAATTCAGCCATTTATGTGGCTGATTTTATTTGGGGCATTGTTTTATAATGCCCCCCAGGGTCTATTCGGCAACGATCTCAGTTATGCTAAATTTCTCGCCCCCGGGGTGATTGTCTTTACCGCTTTTTCTGGGGCCCTAAATGCCGGTTTGCCGGTAATGTTCGATCGAGAATTTGGCTTTCTTAACCGTCTCTTGGTAGCGCCTTTAACCACTCGTTACTCGATCGTGGCTGCTTCTACCATCTATATTATCGCCCTCAGTTTCATCCAAACCGCCTCGATCGTGGCCGCTAGTGCCTTTTTAGGAGCAGGATTGCCCAGTTTAGCCGGATTAGGTGCGATCGCTTTGATTGTGTTCCTAATAGTTTTGGGTATGACTGCCTTAAGTCTCAGTTTAACCTTTGCTCTCCCCGGACATATCGAATTAATCGCCGTCATTTTCGTCACCAATTTACCGCTTTTATTTGCCAGTACCGCCCTCGCTCCCTTAAACTTTATGGCAGATTGGTTAAAAGTAATCGCTAGTCTCAACCCTCTCACCTATGCGATCGAACCGATCCGTTATATTTATTTCAATCAGCACTGGTCTTTTGATAGCATAGTCTTACAAACCCCTTGGCTTGACCTCAATTTCTTGACAGTTTTAGGCCTGCTCTTAGCTTTTGATCTGCTAATCCTTTTAGCAATTCAGCCCTTACTTCGTCGTCGTTTTGCTTAAATCAGTTATCAGTTATCAGTTATCAGTTATCAGTTATTAGTTATTAGTTATTAGTTTACTGTTCACTGAAAAGCCTGTAACTTTCTGACCACCAAAAACTAGATAATTTTCTGAGGAGTTAGTTAGATTATGAATACTCAAAAAATGTTGCTCAAATTGTCTGATCAGTTATCTATCAGTAAACAGTTCTTATTTCACTGATTACTGTTTACTGTTTACTGTTTACTGTTTACTGTTTACTGATAACTGAAAAGCCTGCAACTTTCTCACAACCAAAAACTAGATAATTTTCTGAGGAGTTAGTTAGATTATGAATACTCAAAAAATGTTAATCAAATCGTCTTTATTCCTAGCTACTATTTTATTAATCGGATCTGATTTTAATCCGCAAGTGTTAGCTCAAAGCTTGAACCCCAGTCAACCGGACTATCAAAAAAATGAACGTAGTTCCGATGGCAGGGATGATCTCGGTGGTTTTAATCCTTTAGACTTGATTCATAATAGTAATTTTCGCCGTAGCCGGGACGGATCGGAATTTCAGGAAGATACTCGCAATAATATCAACGAAGCGGCCGAGGAGTTTAAACGCAAGCAAAGGGAACAACTAGAAAATCTGCAAAATCCTGCCCCAGAAACCAAATAAAACCCCTTTTTTGAGTAGCTAGACACAATTAATTGCACATATCTAACTAGGGTTTGCGGCAAAAAGTTTTTCTTGGGAGTAGGGTGTGGGGTGTAGGGTGTGGGGTGTGGGGTTTTAACCATTTTGAGGGGGTCAATTACCTAATTTTCAGGGAAAAAGTGCCTAAATTTCCCCCCGATCACTGCCATATCCAGTACTTTTTGATTGACAAAAGGTCTAAAAGTCTTACCCAACAAGGTTTTTAGCTTTATTCAGCAAACCCTAACTACCTCTTACCTATTGCCTCTTGCCTATTGCCTATTGCCTATCCTAAGCAAGAAGTTGATTTTGTCCTATCGCTTAGTACATAAGATCGCCAAGTGCAGATGATCTTAAAACGACCAATAACTGAAGAGCATTGGGGGGGTTTATCTTACACGAATTTATATTAAACTTAGGATTGGTTTATTGAATTATCGTCTTATTAAAACTGTGGAAGTAATGGAAATCGGGCAAAAAGTCAAGGTCTGTCGCTTAAGAGACCGCGTTAACTCGGATGTAGCGGGTAAATTAGGTAAAGTGGGTGTCATCAAAAATTTTAAGATGACCGATGGCAGCGGTGTTGGTGCTGTTGTCCAGTTCGATGATAAGACCGCTACTTGGTTTTTTGAGGATGAACTCAAACTCATCTAAATACAACGCTTAGGAATTAACTATGTCCTTAATTTTGACCTTTTTGGGCAAGGGGGGCAGCGGTCGCAGTACAATAGCGATCGCTGCGGCAAAAAAAATGGCTGGTCTGGGGTCAAAAGTTCTCTTGATCGGTCAAGATTCTGGTCCTGCTTGGGGATTACTCCTCAAGGCCTCCCCTAGCTCCTCCATTACCGAAATTGCCCCTAATCTCTCGGCTGTCCAGCTTAGTAGTACCCATTTACTAGAAAAAAGTTGGGAAGAAGTCAAGGAATTAGAAAAGCAGTATTTGCGTTCTCCCACCTTGAAAAATGTTTATGGTCAAGAGTTGGGCATTTTACCCGGGATGGACCAAGCTCTGGCTTTAAATTTCCTGCGCGAACAGGATAAAAGCGGCAATTACGATGTCATCATCTACGACGGCAGCGGAGATATCAACAGCCTGCGAATGTTGGGGATTCCAGAGGTGGGCAGCTGGTATTCACGGCGTTTTCGGCAGGTTTTCAGCGATTCTGAGATTGGTCGCACCCTGTCTCCCTTTTTCCAACCGATCGCCGCTGCCGTGTTCAATTTCTCCTTTAATCCCGACGGTTTAGGTCAGAAAGCCGATAATAACATTTTAGACGAGGGACGCTCCGCTTTAGCTAATCCTCGGCGAGTTTTAGCCTATCTAGTCACCAATGACGATCCAATTGCGATCGCAGACGCTAAATATCTTTGGGGTGGGGCGCAGCAAATCGGTTTAAATGTGGGGGGAGTGATTTTTAATCGCTGTCAGAGTGCCACGGAAGATTTTGCACCGCTGCCGGCGGCGATTTTACCCGACCGTCAAGGAGAAGATTGGCAGGAGTTAATCGCCGAGTTACCCAATTTTCTCACGGTGCAGCCGCCCAAACCGTTAATAATCGATACGGCAGCCGGTCAGGTCAAGGTTTATTTACCCGGATTCGAGAAAAAACAGGTAAAACTGACGCAATCGGGTCCAGAATTAACCATCGAAGCTGGGGATCAACGGCGTAATATTGATGTACCACCGCCTCTAACCGGACGAGCGGTAAAAGGGGCAAAATTCCAAGACGGTTACTTAATTATTTCTTTTTAAAGGATTATGTCGAACACCGAGATAGAAAACAAGGACGATCGAGCGGCCAAAACTCGCCAATTATTGGGCATGAAAGGGGCCTCATCGGCAGAAACTTCCCTCTGGAAAATCCGCTTACAATTGATGAAGCCGATCACTTGGATTCCCCTGATTTGGGGGGTTGTCTGTGGGGCAGCTTCATCGGGGAATTATACTTGGTCTTTAGAAGATGTCTTAAAAGCGGCCACCTGTATGTTACTTTCCGGTCCATTGATGACCGGTTATACCCAAACTTTAAATGATTTTTACGATCGAGAAATCGATGCAATTAATGAACCCTATCGTCCAATTCCTTCGGGGGCAATTTCTATTCCGCAAGTAGTCGGCCAGATTTTGGTTTTATTAGCGGGTGGGTTAGGAATAGCTTATCTTCTCGATCGCTGGGCCGGTCATGATTTCCCGATCATGCTCTGTTTAACCCTATTTGGTTCTTTTATCGCCTATATTTATTCAGCGCCACCTTTAAAATTAAAACAAAATGGTTGGCTGGGAAATTATGCCCTCGGTGCTAGTTATATAGCATTACCTTGGTGGGCAGGTCACGCCCTTTTTGGTCAGTTAAATTGGACAATTATGATCCTAACCCTCATCTATAGTCTAGCGGGGTTAGGCATTGCCGTCGTTAACGACTTTAAAAGTGTGGAAGGTGACGAAAAATTAGGCTTAAAATCCTTACCAGTTATGTTTGGAATTACCACCTCGGCTTGGATTTGCGTGATTATGATCGATGTTTTTCAAGCAGGAATTGCGGGTTATCTGATTAGTATTCATCAGAATCTTTATGCCGGTATTTTACTGTTATTAATTATTCCTCAGATCACTTTCCAAGATATGTATTTTCTGCGGGATCCGCTCAAAAATGATGTCAAATATCAAGCCAGCGCCCAGCCTTTTCTAGTGTTAGGAATGTTGGTGACAGGTTTGGCTTTAGGTCAGGGGATACTCTGAAGATTGTAGTTATTGAAAACAGGAAATATCCAGTTTACGGTACATTATCGCCTTGAATCGGGCTTCTGTTTACGGTGACTTGAGCGGTCAAGGGGGGTGAAAACTGTGGCTTCTAGCTCGATCACCAGTCTTTTCGTTACAATCAAGAGGTAATTGTGCTTGAGGGGAAAACTTTCTTTCTTCTCGGCCAACTATTCGGCATTCTTGACAAACTAATCAAGAATAGTTTCTGTTTAACAAGATTGATTGAGACAAGTATCTCGAACCTAGTCACCATGAGTAATACCAGTAACTTTCGTCAAGCTTTACGCGAGGCCAAAAGCCAAGCACTTATCGGCCCCAATGTTATCCCCAAGGCTCTGCCCTATCTCGGTGGCGGTCTAATTTTAACTGCGGTGGGAACCTATGGCGGTTTAGGTGTGATCCAATCCTATCCCCAGATTTTTTTCCCGACTTTCTTTGTCGCTCTGATTGCCGAGATTATTTTATTTTTTGTCGCCCGTAATACTGCCGAAAGAGGCAATACAGGCACTGCTCTGCCCCTACTGACTCTCTATAGTCTTCTTTCTGGCTATACTCTCAGTGGAATCGTCTATGTGGCCTTAGGTACTTCCGGTGTCGGTTTGCGAGGAGTAGCAATTGCTGCCCTCGGTTGCGGCATTGCTTTTGTGTTGGGACGGAATATCGGCTCGAATCTGTCGGAAAAAGATGGTTTAGCCCTGACTAAAACCGTTAGCATCGGTATTCTCGCTCTCTTTATTGTTCTCATTGGTCAGCTAATTTTCTCTATCTTTGGTGGCGCTACTCCCACCTGGTTAGAAATCGCTATTTCTGGCATCGGGGTTTTCTTGTTTGCCGGCTCGGCAGTGGTGGACTTTTACATCTTGCCCCGTACCTACAGAGATGAGCAGTATCTCAGCGCTGCTTTATCGATGTATTTGACCTATATCAACCTATTTATCTTTATTCTGCGCCTTTTAATCGCCCTTAACGGTCGAGATTAGGGCAAATAGGGAGGAGTTAGAAATTAGTTACACCCTAAGTTCTAACTCCGCTAGAATAGTAAAGAAATGTAAACGGACTGTAAAGATCATGACTGAACCACAACCGACTCAAACCCCCAAATTAGAAGATCGCAAATTTGGCTTTAATGACTATGCCGAGCGCCTCAACGGTAGAGCCGCTATGATTGGTTTTGTGATCACCCTGTTGATCGAGTATCTAACTGGCCAAGGTCTGTTATCTTGGTTAGGGTTACAGTAGTTTTTTAGGCTTTTTTAGGCATTCTAGGGGAAATATAGCCTTGAGTGTTAGCTAACGCATACAAGCTTCATGATTTTCCCCGTAGAATCCTTGTAAGACCGAATCACCTCGCTGTTGCGGTGTCCCGTGGGAGCGATTAGGAGCTTCAAAATCGCCCACTTCCGAGGCCGCTTCCCCTAGAAGTTTTCCCGCTAGCATATAATCCTGTTTGGATAAACCTCTAGCTTCGGTAAATAACCAGGAAAGGGTATCTCCCGCTAGACAATCGGCCTGTAATTCAATGCCGATGCTCATCCCACCTTCATCGATGCCACCAATACCCCGATTCCACTGAACAGCGTGAGCGGCCTCGTGAGCGACGGCGTAAAGGGGAAATAAAGGATTATCGCTAATACCAGTAACTTGCTTGAGATTGACATAGACTGTATTATCTACAGTGCAGAAAGCTGCTAGGGAAATTACACCGCAGGGAGTGGTCATCGGGCCATCGTTTAACAAATACTTAAAATTGATCTGGTGTAATTGAGCCGTATATTCAATTACCGCTTCTAAGGCATCCGTAATATCGTCTGCTTGCGCTCTCTGGGCTAGAGGGGATAAAATCAAGAGGGAGCCACAAGAAACAGCAGATATCAGGGATAATAACCGTTTACGGCCAGAGTTAGGTTTCATGGTACTAACAAAGTCGGGAGTGAGGAAGAAGTTTAATTGATCTGGATTAGCTTGCCGCTACGATCACAATTTTAAAAGCTATATCTAAGACTTCCAGAGAAAATACAGAATTTACGCGGCTTTTGATCGAAGTTTACAGAATTTCTCGTCAAGGTTTAGGCAATTAATTTGGCACGACCACTTATTGTGTTGAAAATATGTCCGTCAGTCAGGCAAAAAGCTCTTCATCAGGTCATTTCCCCATCTCCCCACCCTGATCATCTGATACAAATGTATTATAATTTTTTGCAGAACTCGGCCAAGGGGGAAAGGGATAATTTTCCCTTTAATAGGACCCCCTTTTCCCTACATTTACCGAAAATTTCCTGACTTATGCAAGAGACACTATAAATCTATCCCCATTTCCCGCAAACGAGCCTCCAGACGCTGAGAACGCTGTCTTTCCGCTTCCAGAGCTTGCTGAGTAGCATTTAATTGCTCTTGTGCTGCGGCCGCTTGCTCCTGTGCTGCGGCCGCTTGCTCCTGGGCCGCTTCTTCTGGCAAGGGGATTAAATTGCCTTCCGGGTCATAAAATCTCGCCCAAATTGCCGTTTCTCGGTCAATAGTCCCCTCCCAAGTCCCCAACCAATAGCCTAAGGTTTCGCACCATAACCAGCCGCGCTCGTTTCGTTCTAAAGAATGGTAGCGTTGGTCTGCTCCTAAATGCCATCCTTGTAAAGAATTGCCATCAAAAGGATCGTAGATGAAATAATCTGGCGTGCGGAAGGTTCCCTCATAAATGGCTTTTTTTCGCACTTTATCGGTTCTCGCGGTACTAGGAGAGGTTAATTCCACGATAACG
>NZ_JADBRW010000299.1:0-3478 GCF_020247025.1 Microcystis sp. M109S1 | reverse complement strand
GAATTTTCCCCCCAATCACTCCAAGGGTCGGCACTTTTTGAGGGAAAAAAAGTCTAAAAACCTTGTTGGATAAGGTTTTTAGATTTATTCAGCAAACCCTAGTTAGGGTCTGCTGAAAAAGTTTTTCGGTGGGGGTAGGGTGTGGGGTGTAGGGTTTTACCGATTTTCAGGTGGTCAACTACCTAATTTTCAGGGAAAAAGTACCTCAATTTTCCCCCTGATCACTCCCATGCCTGGTACTTTTTGTCAATCAAAAAGTCTAAAAGTCTTACCCAACAAGGTTTTTAGATTTATTCAGCAGACCCTAGTTAATGCCGAATTATCTCCCGGTCAATTCTTTGCCAACGTTTTTTCCAGTGGCTAGTCGGTTCTAAATCACAGAGAGCCTGTTCGGTGCGACGACGTTGTATAATCACTTCGGCCAGGTCGGTTAAAGTCGGGTCTCGATAGGGAATAGCGGCTTTAGTTTGCAGATGTTCCCGTTCCTGTGCCGATAGAGATGGGGGTAAGGACAAAAAACTGGCTCTTGTCCCCGGCGATCGCCGCCCGACGCTATCGGTGGCCCCAATCTGCAATCCCGCTAATTGTAAAGCCCTTCGCACCGAGGCAGCACAGGAATAGGTGACTAAATAACCCGTCGGACTCAGGCATTTCGCCACTAAAGCTAAAAACTCCACTGTCCACAGTTGCGGACATTTACCCGGGGAAAAGGGGTCGAGAAAAATTGCCTCCGCTTGAAAACCCGCGTCAATCACCTTGGTTATCGTCTGTCGCGCATCCCCGATTAACAGTTTAGCCGTGATATTAGGCAAGTCTAGCCGGTGATTATGGGCAAAATCATTTAAATATTCGGGAATTGGTTGACTCCAACTATTTAAGAGATTTTCTCTAATCGCTGCTAGGGGAACCACTCGATCGCTTTCCAAAGCTAATAATTCTACCCGACAATCCCCCCTAACTTGCCAAATGGCCGCTAAGGCTGCGGCGGTATTATACCCTAAGCCGTAACAAATGTCAAGAATTTTTAGATTATTGCTCTGGTCTACTTTTGCTGCCAGACGACTAGAGAGGATAAATTTTTTCTCGGCTTCTTCCCTTGCCCCAGAGGTAGAATGATAACATTCGCCGAATTCGCTCGAAAAAAAGGTATAAGAACCATCCTCAGTGACTTTTTGCGGGTAGGTTTCGGGGGAGACAAGCATGGTGATGGAGAATGTCTTTGAGGTGAATATCGGTTTCCAGCAGGCAAGCGTGACCACTATTAGGCAGAATCGTTAATTTTGCCGCGGGTAACTGCTGAATTAGGCGTTTAGCCTCCGCTACCGATGGTAACAGTCGGTCGCCTTGACTGGCTATCACTAACACCCCCAATTGCAGACGTTTTAACTCGCTGGCACTAACCTGAAACCGTTGTAACTGGGATAAACGCCAGCTAATCGTCTTCAGTGGGACGTATTGCATGGCTTTGAGGAGAGAGCGGCGATCTTCCCGGGATATTCGACCGAGAGCGGCGAGAAAAGGTAAAATAGTTAGTGCCGAGCTGCCGTGGATGAAATCGGGCATCATCTGGGTGATACCGATTCCCAAGCTTAAAAGAGGTCTTTGATTAAAAGAAGAAGCAGGGTTAATTAAAATCAGTTTTTTAATTAATTTTGGTGATTTTGTCGCTATTTTCAAGGCTAAACAGCCGCCAAAAGACTCACCGCAGAGATAGACTTTTCTCGATTGTCGCTTTAATTCCTGTTCCAATAAAGCGATCACGAGGCTGCTTAATTCCTCCCAATCACCGAGATATTGCGGGGAAATCACCAAACAACGCAGATCGAAGTAAGGAGCAAGGTTTTTAATCTGACGATGGTATAGTTGGCCGCTGCCATCCATTCCGGGTAAAAATACAAACAGGGGATAATCGGGACGGGGATGACGGGGAATAATCCAACTGACAGGTTGTTCCATGGTGCGAGAAGCGCGATCGATGTTAAAAAAGTTTTTTCTGGTTATCTATTTTAAGGATAATTAATATTAGAGAGATTTGCCAGTTTTAATAGTAAGACTAACCCCCAACTTATGGATGGTTTCTCTCTGCTCGCCAACCCCTGATAACTGATAACTGATAACTGATAACTGATTAACTGAGCCAAATTTTTAGGCCGCCGCTAAATTAGCAGCCACGAAATCCCAATTAACCAACTTGGTTAAAAAGTCACTGATGTAATCGGGACGACGATTTTGGTAATCGAGATAATAAGCGTGTTCCCACACATCCATAGTTAAGAGGGGAACCTGTCCGGCGGTTAAAGGATTGTCAGCGTTGCCGGTTTTGGTAACTTTGAGAGTACCGTTATCGAGAACCAACCAAGCCCAACCACTACCGAATTGAGTAGCGCCCGCAGTTTTGAAAGCTTCGACAAATTTCTCGAAACTGCCGAAATCTGCGTTAATTTTATCGGCTAAAGCACCGGTAGGCGCACCGCCACCACCCGGTTTCATGCAGTCCCAATAAAAACTATGATTCCATGCTTGGGCGGCATTGTTGAAAACCCCAGCTTTAGAGGCATCACCGGCAACCTTAACGATAACTTCTTCTAAAGAGAGAGCATCGAGTTCCGTATCTTTGACCAAACCGTTATAGTTATTGACATAAGCGGCGTGGTGCTTGTCGTGGTGGAATTCTAGGGTACTTTTGGTGATACAAGGCTCTAAGGCAGTGTAATCGTAGGGTAAAGGGGGAAGTGTGTAAGCCATGTGTTCTCTGTATCCTCTCTTGAGAGCTTGTTTAAGGTAGTGTTGTTAACCTTTTGTCAGTATTCAGCTTAACCAAGACGAATACCTTTGCAATAAAACTTTACATCCTCAATCATAGCACCGAAGGAGACTTGATCAGTGATCACTGATCGATCAGCTTTTTTCTCCCTTCTCCCATCTCCCTTCTCCCCCATCACCCCAACCCCAACCCCATCGACCATCTCCTAAATCCTGAGAAGATCACCAAACAATGTTAGAATAATTCCCGTACTGTAGGCGCTTGCAGATTCTTGTGGGCGTGGCAGGGCAGGCGAAAAACGATTCCGTTAGGAATTAAACCAAAAAAGCTCCACTGGAAACAGCAGTAGATTTTATCTCACTGGGTTGACCGGTTGGCACTTCGTCAAATTACCAAAATTTTGGGTTAAAGCCCCGTCCTTTTAGGACGGCTTTATGTTAAAATGAAATTGGTTTGAATCCCCTGAGTGGGCGGTAGTGAATGGCTCGATTGAGTTGAACCCTGGAACTCGAAAGTCTGCATAAGAGACAAAAAGGGAGGGTAGCGAAAACCTCGTCAAACATAGCGCAGTACCCGCTCAACAACGGTGAATGAAAAACCAGTAAAAATCTTTGTCGTCAGACAGATAGGGTAGGGCATACCCAAATCTTGGTTGAAAGACCAAAACGCTTGGAGAGTGAACCAGAAAAAGGATAACTAGATAGCAAGTGATAT
>NZ_JADBRW010000298.1:0-5916 GCF_020247025.1 Microcystis sp. M109S1 | reverse complement strand
GGCCGCAGGACTTGCGGTGTCAGTCTGTAGAGCGACCATAAGACCAGAACAGAGTAAATCTGTTAAGGCAGGTGCGGAACCCCGCAAGGGAAAGAAGCAGAAACCTAAATCGTGAGGTTTGGGAATCACCGTCCGTTTACAGCGGTGAGGATGTCAAAGCGGTTTGTCTGGAGAATCGATCGCCCCTAGGAATTTTTACTTTAAATCGAGCAAACCCTGTTCTTTTAACTTGGGATTAAAACGAATTTCCATCTGTACTCCCCGTTTTTCTAGGGTTGATAAAATATCGTTTTCTACTCGTCTGGATACCTGTTTTAATAACTTGATTTGCCCCAATTCGTCAGCACTTTGATAAAATTCTTTTTCTGTCTCAGTCATGGTTAATTTAGCATCAATTGGTTCTGTCCAGAGTTTTTCATTGCCGATTACTGCCTGACTTTCTCTTAGCCAAGCTTGTTTAATCGATTCGAGAATAGTCCGATTAGGACGATCAATCAACTGTATTTTTAGCCAATAACAAGCTTGGGGCTGTCGGGCAAGATGTTGTTTTAAACTGAGATAAATATCACGAGAATAGCCGACAAACTCTAAGACTTGTTCTCGATCAAAAATGGCATAAACCCCGATTTTCCCCTGGAAATCAGCACAGATATTACCCGTGGCATCTAGGTAGGGAATATATTCTAACTGTTCGAGATTAGCCAAAGTATCAGACTCATTCATAATTAATCGTCGCTAATTGGTTGGAGATAGCTAAATTATACCTAAGTTTGAATTTTATATTCCGGGCTGTGGCTAACCTACTATGGTAAATTAACAGTTAGACTGACAGTTTATCTGCCCAGGAGTAACCTAAAGGTTAATGGAGGCGGTGTGATCGTTTTCTGATTCTGGAAGGGTAAGAAGTTGACCGTTTTTGACAAGAGGTACTAGGAGCAAGTGTTAGTAAAGTTAATATTGATCAACTGCTTACCCTTTAAAATTGTGCCAAAAAGTTTTAGGCTAAATTAGTCCCCAAAAATGATCAATTCTCAATGCCTACTGGTTCTCTTAACGAAATTGTTCACGCGGCCCTAAGTGGTCAAGTGGTTTCTTTTCCCACGGATACAGTTCCCGCTTTAGCGGTTTCTCCCCCCTATTCTTCCCTGATTTTTGCCGCTAAAAAACGGACTTTTGATAAACCCTTAATTCTCATGGCGGCCTCAGCAGCAGATTTATGGGATTATGTCAAGGGAAATCAGGAAGAAAGGGAAATTTGGCAGCAAATGACCGAAAAACACTGGCCTGGGTCTCTAACTTTGGTTTTACCTGCTTCTGAAAAAGTACCAAAAGCTCTTAACCCTAAAAATCCTAGCACGATTGGTATCCGAGTTCCCGCTCATGCGATCGCACGAGAAATTCTTGGTCGAACTGGTGTTTTAGCGACCACAAGTGCTAATCTGTCAGGACAAGAGCCTTTATTGACTCCATCCGCGATTATGACTACTTTTCCCTCGGTGACGGTGTTAGCGCCCACAGAAAGGCAAGCATGGGGAATAATCAATAGTGGACAACCCTCCACCGTCGCGCGTTGGCAATGTCAAGGATGGGATGTCTTACGACAAGGGGCAGTTTTTCTGTAAATATGGACGATATTGACGCTTTAAAACGGGAATTACAGCAAACTCGCCTCGCTTATCACCTGGCTGTGGCAATTAATCACCTCAAAAGCAGTTTTTTGGGACGGGTTGCCCACGAATTGCGATCGCCATTGAGCAGTATGATCAGTCTCCATCAACTGATTCTCGCCGATCTTTGTGAAAGTCCGGCCGAAGAAAGGGAATTTATCGCCCAGGGGCAACTGGCGGGCTGTAAACTGATGGCAATGCTCGATGAGATGATTAATCTCTCCAAACTAGAGTCTGGTACTATACCTCTCGATCAAGAAATTTTTTCTTTAACTAAACTCTGGCAAGATTGGGCAAGTTTAACCTATTTACAGGCAGCTAATAGCAATATTAAGCTTAAATTTAGCCCTTTAACCGATGATATTGCTATTATTGCCGATTATCAACGTTTATCCTCCGCTCTTGTCCTTCTCGTCGATGCAGCGATCACCAACTTAGCGAGCGGCTCTATTTGTATATCGGTAAGCGCCCTTGGCGAGAAAAAAGTCACTATTACCCTAGAATTTCCGGGGGAAATCGCTCTCTGGCAAATGCCAGAAATTTCTCCTTTGAGTTTAGAATCAAAG
This sequence comes from Microcystis sp. M109S1, assembly GCF_020247025.1. NCBI lineage: Bacteria > Bacillati > Cyanobacteriota > Cyanophyceae > Chroococcales > Microcystaceae > Microcystis > Microcystis sp. M109S1. The sequence goes on along the minus strand of NZ_JADBRW010000298.1, from coordinate 3,683 downwards.
CCAGAAGAAGTCAAACAATTTACCCAAGCTCTCGGTCTTTCTCCCGGTCTTAAATTCCAGTTAGCGAAAGGCATTATCGAAGTATCGGGGGGGGAAATGAGCTTAGATCAAATCGATAACAATAGTCAGGACAAGCTCACACGGATCGTTTTTTCTTTACCTCGATCGCCGGATAGGAAAACTCCTCGGGATAACGATTAAATAATACCATCGTCGTGGTGGCGTTGCTTTGGAAACCAATGCGCCGGTAAAAATTTTCTTGATTAGTAGTCATCAAATAGACTCTTTCCACCCGATTTATTCGGGGATGGGCCAAGACTGTTTCTACTAATTTACGCCCTAAACCCGCTCCCTGATAATCGGGATGAACGATCACATCCCAAATAGTTGCCCGATAAATGCCGTCGGAAGTGGCCCGAGCAAAACCAATTAATTGCCGCTCATTCCACACCGTCACCACTGGATCACTATAGTCAATTGCGGTTGCTAAATCTTCCAAACGGCGATCGATTGCCCAAAATGCGGTTAAATTAAATAATTCTCGTAGTTGCAATAGATCTATCTTGCTTTTATCCTCGTCAAACTGAATCTGACTACAATCAATCATGATATTTCCTTAGTCTAAGACTAAAAAATAGGAGAAGATATTTTTCCGAGAAAGAGGATTCACGCTCGATCGGACTGATTATGAGCAATTTCCCCTAATCTATCTATGTGTTTGATTATACTCAATGCCTCAGATAATCTCTAGTTGATTTATCGTGATTTCTTGACAAGTCATTAATCAGTGATCGGGAGTCGGTCGTCAGTGTTCAGGAGTCAGGAGGAGATAGGGTTTTGGGGTGATAGGGTTTTGGGGTGATAGGGTGATGAGACAGCTTCCCCACTTCCCCACTACCCCACTTCATAATTCATCATTCATAATTCATCATTTATAATTCCCACACCAATGCTTAACCATCAAAGATCTTCGCCAGTGTCTGTCATTTGTTTAGGGGAAATCCTCTCTGATCTAATTGCCGATCAAAGCGAGCGCTCTATAGAGCAAGTGACTTCTTGGACAACCTATGCCGGGGGTGCGCCGGCAAACGTGGCCTGTGGATTGCGAAAATTGGGCATAAATTCGGCTTTTATCGGTTGTGTGGGCAAAGATCAACGAGGGGAACAGTTAATCGCCTTGCTAGACGCTCTCGGAGTCGATACCACTGGTGTACAGTATCATGCCACCCTACCCACCCGACAAGTTTATGTCACCCGCGATGCTGGGGGAGACAGACATTTTGCGGGTTTTGGCGGCATTAAAACGACGGATTTTGCCGATACTGCCCTTAATGGTGACTTATTAGCCGAAAATATCTTTAAAAATGCCGATTATCTAGTTATGGGAACCCTAGGGTTAGCCTATCCCCCGGCGAGAGCGGCGATGATGCGCGCCCTCGAATTAGCTAAAATTTACGGGGTGAAAGTATTGATCGATATCAACTGGCGGCCGGTTTTTTGGCCTAATCTTGAGGCCGCTGCTGATCGGATTCGAGATTTTATCGTCCAGGCCGATTTGCTCAAATGTAGCGAGGAAGAAGCAGCATGGTTATTTTGCACTGATACCCCCGTCAGAATATCATCACAATACCCCAATTTAGGTGCAATTCTGGTTACTGGCGGCGCAAAAGGTTGTAAATATCATTTAGGCGAAAATAGCGGCACTGTTGAGGCTTTTCTGGGGGAGGTAGTGGATACAACTGGGGCAGGAGATGGCTTTGTAGCTGGTTTTTTAGCTCGTGCTAGTCTTGGAGGCGATCAAATCGGGGAAAATGCCGATTTAGCGCGTAATGCGGTGATTTATGCCTGTGCGGTGGGGGCAATGGTGACAAGGGCGGCAGGAGCGATCGCATCCCAACCGAATCGGGAACAGGTGGAGGAGTTTCTAGCGGCCTTTGATACTAAATCCTGTTTAAAAAGTATAGGATAGAAGGGATGGGGGATGGGGGATAGAGGGGAAACAATCCATAACTGGGTTTTTAAAGTTAGATCGGCAGTTAATCACAGGATTAAAAACGGATTTAGTATGACTCCTAGAAATTATACTAAATCCTGTTTAAAAAGTATAGGAGAGAAGGGATGGGGGATGGGGGGGAAACAATCCATAACTGGGTTTTTAAAGTTAGATCGGCAGTTAATCACAGGATTAAAAACGGATTTAGTATGACTCCTAGAAATTATACTAAATCCTGTTTAAAAAGTATAGGAGAGAAGGGATGGGGGATGGGGGATGGGGGATAGGGGATGGGGGATAGAGGGGAAACAATCCATAACTGGGTTTTTAAAGTTAGATCGGCAGTTAATCACAGGATTAAAAACGGATTTAGTATTATTTGCCAGTTTTTTGGTCAAACCAGTCTAAAACCCGATTCCATGCCCACCAGCGATCGCTATCGCCCCACTGACGCTGACAGGATAAACTGCTGATATAACCCACATGACCACCGTGGTTGGTTAAGAGTAGATCGACGTGGGGATTATCAGCGATCGCTGCTTGCAGATCGGGAATAACTGCGGGGGAAAAGAGGGGATCATCGGCTGCGTAGAGGATAAAAGTGGGTTTAGTTAAATAGGGTTGAAAGGGCAAGGGACTACTAGCGGCATAATAGTCATGCACTGTCTTAAATCCTAAGTTTTTAATCACTAATTCTCGATCGAATCCGGCAATCGTGGTGGCGCGAGTAATTGCTTGGGGATCGATATGATCGGGATGAGCTTGATGGATGCGTTTGGCTAACTTGCGTAATTCCCTGGCGATCGCTTTTTCCAAATGTTTCCCCCAGGGATCCTGGACGAGATAGGATAAAGAACGATTAGAGTCTAAATTAGGACAAATTACCGCACCACCACCGATATCGACGGGATCGATCCCCATATCTTCCTGATTCTCTACCGATTTAATTCCCCACAGGGCCAATTGTCCCCCCAGAGAGTAACCTGTGAACCAAAAAGGAGCAGGACAGCCCATTTTTTGAGCTTGGGCGGCAATATGAATGAAATCTAGCCCTTCATAGATGCCATCGGAGGTGAGAGTCGGGGATAATTCGGCTGTCTTACCGTGGGCGCGCCAATCGAAGAGGACGACTGCGTAGTTTCTCGCTACGGCTTTTCTGCCTAAAATTCTTAAAAACCATTGATTATCTAAGTCTCCCGTGATGCCGTAGGTCCCGATAATGGTTCCCTTCGCTTGTGGGGGAATGGAAAAAATCCCGTAGATGGGGACGGCATTGGCCCCGGTGAAAATGGTTTCTTGATAGACTGGTTCGGGAATAGCGATCGTATTTTGCCAGGTTTCTCGCGCTTTTAGGGACACATAGAGAGTCATGGCAAAACCGTTTTTCAGCAATGGGGGCGGAGTGTAGGTGAGATTATCAGTCTTCGTCCTAGGATGGGCAATCATAGCAGCACAGGGGAATCAAAAAGTCAAGAGGGGGAGACAAAAATTAACTTATCGAAAATTTGGGTTAAAACCCCGTCGTTTTACGACGGCTTTAAGCTACAATAGAAAAAGCGATAACCAAGCTAAAAACTGAACCTTGACCACAGATAGTAGGGGGTTTCGTTCAGAAAAGACTTCAAATTCGGCCTTGAACGAGTAAAACTTTCTAGGAAATAAGGTTGAACATGAGATTTTTTCGACTTGT
>NZ_JADBRW010000297.1:0-15384 GCF_020247025.1 Microcystis sp. M109S1 | reverse complement strand
TGTTCGGGTGTGGGGTAAAATCGAAACGAGTAGGCTTTTTCCATGTCTCACATTTTAGCATATATTTGGTAAATGCGCTAGTATTTAACGGTAAAGCCGTCGTAGAACGACGGGGTTTCAGACCCAAAATTTTCGATGAATTAGTTAGTCACCTCAGCCATACCCATTTAGTAGCGGAAGCTTTTGTTTTAGCCACAGCTACCGAGTTAGCACTTAATCATCCTCTGGCAATTCTATTAAGACCTCATTTTCAATTTACCCTCGCTATTAATAGTTTAGCCGAGAGCGAGTTAATTAACCCGGGCGGATTCGTTGATCGTCTATTAGCGGGGACGCTAGAAGCATCTATCGAGCTAATTAAGAGTTCCTATCGTCAAAGATTGGATAATTTCGCCGATTATGCCCTACCAAAGGAATTAGCATTGCGCCAAGTCCAGGATACCTCGCTACTACCAGATTACCCCTACCGAGACGATGCTCTCTTGCTTTGGCAAGCTACGGAAACCTACGTCAAAGATTACCTAAGTCTTTACTATACTTCCGACGCGGACGTAAACGAGGATACAGAATTACAAGCTTGGGCGCGAAAATTGATGTCATCTGAAGGTGGAGGCATCAAAAAATTAGTTTCTGACGGAGAATTAGACACTTTAGCCAAATTAGTTGAAGTTGTCACCCAGATAATTTTTGTGGCCGGACCACAACACGCGGCGGTTAATTATCCTCAATACGATTATCTCGCCTTTAGCCCCAATATTCCCCTAGCGGGTTATCAATCCCCTCCCAAAGCAGCTGAGGAAGTGGATATAAATTATATTCTCCGTCTTTTGCCGCCCCAGGCCCAAGCCGCTTATCAATTGGAAATTATGCAGACTTTAACAGCTTTTCAATTTAACCGTTTTGGTTATCCATCCCGAAGTGCTTTCCCAGATCAACGTGCTTACCCAATTTTGGCGGTTTTCCGAGCTAAATTAACAGCGATCGAAAATGAGATCGAGCGGCGCAATTTAACCCGATTTACGCCTTATATTTTCCTGAAACCCTCTCGCATACCCAATAGTATCAATATTTGATTTTAGCCTGAGTTCAAGAGCAACCGAAACCCTAGAAGTGGGAAGTGGGAAGTGGAGAGAAGGGAGCGGGTTTTTAAAGTTGGATTGGGAGTTAATCATACTATTAAAAACGGATTTGGTATAGTACCAATTCTCACCCACACAAACTAGACGAGAAACACCATAACAAAGAGTCTCTAAGAAAAAAAGATGTTAGCGATAACATCTTTTTGGCATTTTTTACAATTTAACCTCAATATCAACCCCTGCGGGTAAATCTAATTTCATCAAAGCATCGATTGTCTTAGAAGAGGGTTGGTAAATATCAATAATGCGGCGATGGGTGCGGGTTTCAAAATGTTCACGGGAGTCCTTGTCAACGTGAGGGGAACGCAGGACACAATAAATCTTTCTTTTGGTCGGTAGGGGAATCGGTCCGATCGCCGTGGCGTTAGTTCTATTGGCAGTATCGACAATCTTCTCACAGGAAGTATCGAGTAAGCGCCGGTCAAAAGCTTTCAAACGAATGCGAATTTTCTGTTGTTGTAACGTAGCCATAATTTCACCTATTGCAATTGTCAAGGTACGAGATAAAGACAGTAACGGAGCAGCTTTTAAATTCACTGCCCCGTTAATTAGTAGATTAGCCTACTTGATAATTTTCGAGATAACGCCAGAACCGATGGTGCGACCACCTTCGCGAATAGCGAAGCGCATACCCTGTTCAATAGCGATCGGGTTGATCAGTTCCACGGTCATTTTGATCCGGTCTCCCGGCATGACCATTTCTACAGTGCTGCCATCATCGGCGGTGTAGTCTTGGATAGTGCCAGTTACGTCAGTTGTCCGTACATAGAACTGAGGACGATAGTTTTTAAAGAAAGGAGTGTGACGACCACCCTCTTCTTTACTTAACACATACACCTCACCTTCAAACTGGGTGTGGGGTTTGATTGTACCCGGTTTAGCGATAACCATGCCGCGCTCGATGTCGGTTTTTTGGATACCACGCAGGAGGATACCAGCGTTGTCACCGGCCATCCCTTGGTCAAGACTTTTCTTGAACATTTCGATCCCGGTGACGGTGGTGGGGCGAGTTTCTCTGATCCCGACCAATTCCACGTTATCACCCACTTTCACAATACCGCGTTCGATCCGACCGGTAGCCACCGTCCCCCGACCAGTAATCGAGAATACGTCTTCTACCGCCATCAGGAAGGGTTTATCGATATCCCGTTCGGGGGTGGGGATATAGCTATCTACCGCTTCCATTAATTCATAAATTGCGTCCACCCACTCGTTATCGCCTTTTTGGGCCTTGGGATTTTTGGTCATGTACTCGAGGGCTTCTTTCGCAGAACCGGCAATAATGGGGATATCGTCGCCAGCGAAGTCGTAATTGGTGAGAAGTTCGCGTACTTCCAGTTCTACGAGTTCCAGTAACTCCTCGTCGTCCACCATATCTTTTTTGTTGAGGAAGACCACCAGGTTAGGTACACCCACCTGACGAGCCAGCAGGATATGTTCCCGGGTTTGGGGCATCGGGCCATCGGCGGCCGAGACCACGAGAATACCACCGTCCATCTGTGCCGCACCGGTGATCATGTTTTTTACATAATCCGCGTGGCCGGGGCAGTCAACGTGAGCATAGTGGCGATCAGCGGTTTCGTACTCAACGTGAGCGGTGTTGATGGTGATCCCGCGAGCCTTTTCTTCAGGAGCGGCATCGATTTCATCGTATTTTTTAGCTTGGGCATTACCCAGAGCCGCTAGGGTCATAGTGATAGCGGCGGTGAGGGTAGTTTTGCCGTGGTCAACGTGACCGATCGTGCCGATGTTAACGTGGGGTTTCGTCCGTTCAAATTTAGCGCGTGCCATTTACTTTCTGTTCCTTTGTTTTTTTTTCTTCTTCAGCTGGGTGAACAGTAATCAGTCACCGGAGATCAGTTTTAAGTTAGCAGTTATTAGGGTTGACCGACCAACTTTAAATGATCGGTTTATTCTCACTGCTCACTGGTCACTGGTCACTGATTAGCCGTTCCCTTTACTTTTGGTGATAATCGTCTCGGCCACGTTGCGGGGGACTTCTTCGTAATGGCTAAATTCCATCGTGAAGATGCCCCGTCCTTGGGTTTTGGAGCGAATATCAGTGGCGTAACCAAACATTTCCGCTAGGGGAACTTTAGCGGAGACTTTGGCGATGCCGGTCTCGGTTTCTTGACCTTCGATTTGTCCCCGACGGGAGTTAAGATCACCGATGACGTTACCGATGAAGTCTTCGGGTACTTCCACCTCGACCTTCATCATCGGTTCTAGGAGAACGGGAGAAGCTTTCATCACCGCTTCTTTGATCGCCATGGAACCGGCAATCTTAAAGGCCATCTCGGAGGAGTCCACATCGTGGAAAGAACCATCCACAAGGGTTGCTTTCAGGTCGATAACGGGATAACCCGCTACGATCCCCGATTCGCAAGCTTCTTTCATCCCTTGTTCTGACGGGTTGATGTATTCTTTGGGGATAGCACCACCGACAATTTTGGAGACGAAGACAAAGCCAGATCCCGGTTCACCCGGTTCGAGTTCGATGACGACGTGGCCGTACTGTCCTTTACCGCCACTTTGACGGATAAATTTACCCTCGGCCCGTACAGGTTTCCGCACGGTTTCCCGATAGGCAACTTGGGGAGCGCCCACGGTTGCTTCGACTTTGTATTCCCGGAGCATCCGATCGACCAGGATTTCCAGGTGCAGTTCTCCCATCCCGGCGATCACCGTTTGATTGGTTTCGGGATCAACTTTGACCCGGAAGGTGGGATCTTCATCGGAGAGAGCTTGCAGGGCTTTGCTGAGTTTCTCGATGTCCTGTTTGGTTTTCGGTTCCACCGCCACGGAGATAACCGGTTCGGGGATAAAGAGGGATTCTAGGATAATCGGGTTCTTATCATCACAGAGGGTATCCCCGGTAATGGTGTTTTTCAGTCCGATCGCCGCTCCTAGATCACCGGCGCGCAGTTCATCCACTTCGATCCGTTCGTTGGATTTGAGGACGATCAGGCGAGCGATCCGTTCTTTGGTTCCTTTGGTGGAATTGTAGGCGTAGCTGCCTTTAGCTAGTACACCGGAATAGACCCGTAGGAAGGTTAAACGACCGAAGGGATCGGCCATGATTTTGAAGGCGAGAGCCGAGAAGGGAGCATCGTCCTTGGCTTCCCGGATTGCCTCGCTGCCATCGGGAAGAATCCCTTTAACGGCGGCTACTTCCGAGGGTGAGGGTAGGTAATCGACAACGGCATCGAGGAGCAGTTGTACCCCTTTGTTTTTGAAAGCCGAGCCGCAGAGGACGGGAACAATTGTACCAGCAATCGTCCCTTCTCTCAGACCGCGTTTGATTTCGGCTTCGGTGAGTTCTTCACCTTCTAGATATTTTTCTAGGAGTTCTTCATCAGCTTCCGCTACAGCTTCCACCAGCTGCACGCGGAATTCTTCGGCCTTTTCCAATAAGTCTTCGGGAATGTCGGTTTCTTCTATGTCTTTCCCTAGATCGTCCTTATATATATAGGCGCGCATCTTGACGAGATCAACGATCCCGCTCAGTTCGCTTTCCGCGCCGATCGGCATTTGGATGGGAACGGCGTTAGTTCTGAGGCGATCTCTTAATTGTTCGTAAACTTTGAAGAAGTTCGCTCCCGTTCTGTCCATTTTGTTGACAAAGGCAATCCGGGGTACTTTGTACCGATCGGCTTGTCTCCAGACGGTTTCTGATTGGGGTTGTACACCACCAACAGAGCAGAAAACCGCCACCACTCCATCGAGTACCCGCATGGACCGTTCCACTTCAATGGTGAAATCGACGTGGCCGGGGGTGTCAATGATGTTGATGCGATGATCTTGCCAACTGGTACTGATGGCGGCGGCGGTGATGGTGATTCCTCGCTCCCGTTCCTGTTCCATCCAGTCGGTAATTGCCGTTCCGTCGTGGACTTCGCCCAGTTTATGAGCGACTCCCGTGTAGAACAGGATTCTTTCTGTTGTCGTTGTTTTGCCCGCGTCTATATGAGCGGCGATTCCGATGTTTCGCACTCTCTCTAGCGGGATAGTCCGTGCCACAGCAACCTCCTTGCTTTGCTTGCCAGTGATGGGATTTTGTTCTAGGATTTTTTACACTATTTACAATTCTATACTTTTCTTGACAGTTTTTTGGCGGCAGCGGTGTGGTCCACCGCCCTTAAAGTATCTCTAAAGTATCTTTTTAGTAACGATAGTGGGCAAAGGCTTTGTTTGCCTCTGCCATCCGGTGGGTTTCTTCCCGTTTTTTGATCGTGCCGCCGGTTTCATTGGCCGCATCCATGATCTCGTTGGCTAGTTTACCTGCCATGGTTTTGCCGCCTCTAGTCCGAGCATAATGAACCAACCAGCGTAGTGCCAAAGTACTACCACGATTGCTCCGTACTTCCATCGGTACTTGATAGGTGGCTCCACCGACCCGGCGGGCTTTCACTTCCACTAGGGGAGTGGCGTTTTTAACGGCTTTTTCAAATACTTCTAGGGGTTCTTGACCGGTACGTTCGCCGACGGTTTTCAGGGCATCGTAAACGATATTAGCGGCTAGGGATTTTTTGCCCGATCGCATGATCCGGCGGATGGTCATGCTGACTAAACAGCTATTATAAACGGGATCGGGGGGAATAGGACGTTTTTTGACGTTTTTACGGCGAGACATCGGAATATTCCTGAATTTTCTAGGTTAACTTTAACTTTTGCTTGACAGTCGGATGATTACAGCCCATCTCAAACCCTCTCCTGCGAGTCTTCAGTCTCTTGGGTTAACTTTGACCGACTCGGTGGGAGTATTTTTTTGGTTAATCAATTTCCTGTTTATTTAGCGGCGGGTTTGGGGCGTTTGGTTCCGTACTTAGACCGCGCCTTTTGACGGTTTTTCACCCCGGTGGCATCGAGGGTGCCGCGAATGATGTGATATCTGACTCCGGGCAGATCTTTAACCCGACCGCCCCGAATTAGGACGACGGAGTGTTCTTGCAGGTTATGACCGATCCCGGGGATGTAGGCTGTCACCTCAAATCCAGAGGTTAAACGTACCCTAGCCACTTTCCGTAGGGCTGAGTTGGGTTTTTTCGGTGTGGTGGTATATACTCTTGTACAAACTCCCCGACGTTGGGGGCATTGTTTGAGGGCGGGAGATTTGGTTTTTCTTTTCGCTTTGGATCTTTCGTCGCGTATTAATTGCTGAATGGTGGGCATGATAGGGCTGTATCTAAGGTTACTCTGAACTCCTATTACCGAAGGTCAAATCGTTGACAAAAGGTCATTATACCAAATTGTTGCTCTTGTTGTCAAGTCGCTTATTGTGCTTTTCTCCGGTTTAGATGTTAGAGATTGTCTTTTTCTTGGGCGGCGGCGGCACTTAATTCGAGCGTTATTAGGCGATAAAACTACAGCTTCGTTGTTTTGGCTTGATCATGCAATTGTAGCGATAATTATCGCCTAATTAATCGGCTAATGTCTGAAAAACTGTCTCTAGCTAACCTCATTTTCAGAATTGGTGTCTAGACTGTTAGCTCTTAACGCTATATCTAGAGCTTTTGTACTGTATGCACCACAGATGTGCTGCCATAAAATATTGTTAACCTTTAGGGTTAACAATATTACAAGGGTCATCTACAATGGATATTGTATTTAAGGAAAAAAAATTTGAGAACGAATGCAATAGCCAAAGGCTGCTGAAAAAACAGTATGGAGAGAAGATGGCTAAGAAAATCAGGCAAAGACTCGACGACTTAAAAGCAGTTATTGTCCTAGAGGAAATGCGAGCGCTACCAGGACGTTGCCACGAATTGTTATATAACCGTGCTGGACAACTATCTTTAGATTTAGTTCATCCCCTCAGACTAATTTTTGAGCCGGCTAATATACCGATTCCTCAAAAAGCAGACGGAGGAATTGATTGGAAGAAAGTAACCGCAGTCGTAATTATTGGCATAGATGACACCCATGACTAATACTATTGAGAACAGATATGCACCGGATTTTATTTCTCCACCGGGAGAAACCCTTGCTGAAATCCTAGAAGAAAGAAATATGTCTCAATCGGAACTCGCCCAACGCATGGGCAGACCGAGAAAGACTATCAATGAGATCATAAAAGGTAAAGCGGAGATTACTAGCGATACCGCTTTACAGATAGAGTTAGTGTTAGGAACTCCCGCCAGTTTCTGGATGGAGCGCGAAAGACTTTATCGGGAATATTTAGCGAGAAAAAACGAGAATCAAAGATTAAAAGGTTATTTAGGCTGGTTAAAAAAAATTCCTTATCGGCAGATGACTAAACTAGGCTGGCTCAAGTTTTATGAGGATAAAATAGAGCAATTACGGGAGAGCTTAATTTTTTTTGCCGTTGTCTCCCCTGAGCAATGGGAGGAGATTTGGGGGAGAAATTTATCGATTGATTTTAGAAAGTCTCAGGCATTTGAGAGCGATCAAGGGGCGATAACAGCATGGTTACGTCAAGGAGAAATAGAGGCATCGAAAATTAATTGTGCTGATTACAACGAGTTGAAATTCAGAGATGTCTTGCAGCAAATTCGTTTGTTAACTGTTAAGTCGATCAAGGTATTTCAACCGCAAATGATCGACCTTTGTGCGGCAGCGGGAGTTGCCTTGGTCTTTGTTCCTGAACTTCCGAAAACAAGGGTACACGGTGCTACCCGTTGGTTAGGTTCTCAGAAAGCTTTAATTCAATTGAGCGATCGATACAAAACAAATGATCATTTTTGGTTTTCTTTTTTTCATGAAGCTGGTCATATTGTATTACATGGGAAACGAATTTTATTTTTAGAGGGGCAAGATATTCAAGATAAAATTAAAGAAAAAGAGGCGGATATTTTTGCGGCTAATTTATTAATTAATTCCACAGATTGGCAGAGATTTATCGCCAATAATTGTCTAAGTAAAAAAGCTATTAATCAATTTGCCGAACAACTAGGAATACACCCTGGTATTATTGTTGGTAGACTGCAACATGAGCAAATTATTTCTTATCAAAACTGTAATGATCTCAAGGACAAATATTGTCTAAATACACAAGATTCCTTTTTGGTATTGACGAGCGACTCCCCAAAAGGAAAACTTCCTATCTCACCATTAAGATAACTGCTGTAAGCGGAGATTACTAAGGATAAATTTGACAATAACTGACAAAATTGCGATAAAATCAAAAAAAGTCAGGTAGAGGATAGTTATGCTCGATCTTGCGAAATTAGCGGCAAAAATGCCAGGGATTAGTCAACATTTTCAACAGGAAGTGGCAGCTAGTCGCGAGCGAGTGCAGCGAGCGAAAATTCTTTTAGAACAAGCGCAACAGCAACAGGAAAAACTGCTAGAACTCTATCATAACTGGCACGATCGCCTAATTTTCTCCGTAGCGCTACCGATCGAACCTCTCGACACCCGCATTACTATCCTTCCCGCTCCCGAAAGTCATAGCGTTTTTGCCACGGATGGTTCCCAAATTGCCCCTTCTCACCACGAAATCGCCTACTGTTATCTAATTAATATCGGTAGGATTATGTTGCACTATGGTCAAAATTTACACCCTCTGCTCGATAGCATTCCCGAAGTCTATTACAAATCAGAAGACCTCTACATTTCTAAACAGTGGGGTATTCGCGTGGATGAGTGGATGAGTTATCGTCGGACGGTATTAGAAAGCCAAATGTTAGCAGAAATGGCTACTCGTTGGGTAAAACCCCCTGGGGCCCATTATGAACCAAATTTAGCCCTCGTGGATGGTTCTTTGATCTATTGGTTTATCGATAGTCTCCCCCCGGAAGCAAAAGATTTAATTTTGCCACCGATTTTTCAGTCTTGGGACGATTTAAAATCAGCTAAAATCCCGCTTATGGGTTATATTAGTGCTTCTCGTAGCACGGAAGGCTTAAATTTCCTGCGTTTACAATCTTGTCCCCATGATACTCCCAATTGCTTGATCAATTGCGGTGATTTAGACCCAGAAAAAACTCCTTGTCGCGTCGTCGATCCTCTCCGGGATGCTTCTCTCTGGGGTTATTTATTGGAACCGGGACAAAGAAGTCCTTTTTGGCGCAGTTCTTTGAAAATACTCGATCTTTATGGGGATGAACATCGCATTTACTTCTGTTATCTCCATGTGGGGACGGAAATCGCTAGGGTAGAGGTTCCTGCTTGGGTGGTGGAGGAGCGAGAATTACTCGATCGCTCTTTGAGTATTTTACTGGCCCAGGTGTTAAAAGGTTATGGTTATCCGATCGCCTTAGCGGAAGCGCACAATTTAGCAGTGATTAAAGGTGGCGATCGCCTGCGTTTTTTTGCCCTTTTGGAACAACAGATGATTAAAGTCGGTTTACAGGATGTGGGAACATCTTATAAGGAAGCGAGAAAGCGCAGTAGTATCGCTTAATTGAGGATTCAGCAGATGGGGAGTGGTCACTGATAACTGATAACTGGTCACTGATAACTGATAACTGGTCACTGATAACTGAAAAAGGTGGGAATTACCCACCTTAAACTTGATTTTTGCCGAATTTTTCTAGCGACTGCTCCGATCTTGGTCCAAGACACTGACGGGGAAATTATTATAACCAACGTGATGTTTGCTGGTTTTTTGAATTTCTTCTTTAATTTGATCTAGATCAACATAGCGATCGGCTACATTAATTAAACTATCACTGGTCATCGATCGCAAACTAACCACTTCCACTCGCGCACCACGGTAACTGACGGAATCGGCAGCATAGGCCAAATCCCCATCACCACTGACAATGACTGCGGTATCATAGGAACCCACTAGCGCCATTAAATCCACGGCAATTTCCACGTCAAGATTGGCTTTTTTGGAACCATCGGGCAATTGTACTAGATCTTTAGCGATGACTCGATAACCGTTGCGACGCATCCAGAGGAGAAATCCCTGCTGTTTTTCGTTAGTGCGATCGACTCCAGTATAAAAGAAGGCGCGCAAGAGACGAGAACCGGCAGTTAAACGACAAAGTAATTTGGTGTAGTCAATTTCGATACCTAATTGCAGAGCCGCATAAAATAAATTGGAACCATCGATGAAAATCGCCACACGACCGCGATTTTCTAGCACTTGTTCGGGGGTGAAGACTGGGGCCGTGTCATAATCATCAAACATTTTATTTTTCCTCGTTTGTTAAAAGTTTAGTGTTGAGTGTTTGCCAGTTGTATCCGAAAGGACAACAGACCTTAAAAAATAGAGTTATTAAAAAATTCCTTTAGGAATCGTTTAACGGCAGTTCTAGTTTAGAAAAGATCGGTTCAGGTGTTCCTAGTTGTGGATTTGTGGGTAATCCCCATTGACAGTGTTGGGAAAAAGAGACACCATCAGGGGAGTTTTCTCCGTCCTCCGACCTGAAAGTATTAAAATCAATAACAAAACCTAGTTGTTGATAAATTTTACTGCTCAAGGTCGGTATTATCGGTGAGAGTAGGTAGGCAGAGAGTCTGACTGATTCCAAAACTGCGTAGAGAACCTGTTCTACCGCTGCTTGTTGTTTTTGTTTAAATAAACTCCAGGGCGCACTCTCATCGATAAACTTGTTACTAGCGCGAATTAACGCCAATATTTCCTCACAGGCTTGATTAAATTGTAGCGCATCATACTTCTGTTCAACAATGACCCCTAGATTGATCCCCATATTCTTAAGATGATTTTCGTTCGGGATATCTACGCCAGTCAACTGGGGGGGGATATTTTGGCAGTATTTTTTAACCATGCCTAGGGTGCGATTGAGGAGGTTGCCTAAATCGTTGGCTAAATCCGCGTTAAGAATATTAACAAATCTGGTTTCCTGAAAATCGCCATCCTGTCCTAATTCAATCTCTTTGACGAAATAGTAACGGACGGCATCGGCCCCATAGCGCTCAACCAAATCGAAGGGATCGAGGGTATTACCGAGACTTTTGCCCATTTTCCGCCCGTCTTTGGTCAAAAAGCCATGGCCGAACACTCTTTTGGGCAAGGGTAAACCCGCCGACATTAGCATAGCCGGCCAATAAATGGCATGGAATCTTAATATATCTTTACCGATCAGATGCAGATCGATCGGCCACCATTTGGCCAAGGCATTTTCTAGGGTGGGTTCGTCTTCGGGGTCGAGAAGGGCGGTAACATAGCCAAGAAGGGCATCAAACCAAACGTAGATGGTATGCTGACCATCGTGGGGAATGGGAAACCCCCAAGCGACATTAACCCTAGAGATGGAGAAGTCCTGTAGTCCCTGGTTGACGAAGTTGAGAACCTCATTACGTCGGCTTTCTGGTTGAATAAAATCGGGTTGTTCTCGGTAAAGTTGTTCTAGTTGTGTCTGATACTTAGAGAGACGGAAAAAATAGTTTTCCTCGTCGCGCCATTCGGCGGCCAGATTAGTATGAATGGGACAACAGCCATTATCTAACAGTTCTCTTTTTTCCTTAAATTCTTCACAGGCGACGCAATACCAACCCTGTTGGCGATCGAGATAGATATCGCCCTTTTCCCGGACTCTTTCAAAAAATTCGTTAACAATTGCCTGATGACGGGGGGCAGTGGTGCGACTAAAGCGATCATACTGGATGTGTAGCTTTGCCCAGAGATTGGCAAAACTGGTGGCAATGCGATCGCAGTGTTCCTGGGGATTGAGTCCTTTGGCTGCCGCAGTCCGTTCGATTTTCTGTCCGTGTTCGTCGGTTCCTGTAATCAAGAGAACAGAATTGCCCTGTAACCGCTGCCATCGTGCCATAACATCCGCTACGATCGTCGTGTAAGCACTACCGATGTGAGGGATATCGTTGACATAATAAAGAGGTGTTGTCAAAGCAAATGTTTTTCGCTCATTCAAATCATTCATGAAATTTATTTTTTTAAATAGACGAGGCTGCCCCGAGGCTGATCCGTAGATGATTGGGACATAATCCCTATATTTTATGATCCTCTAATTCTGTTTTATCCTTTAGTTGTGATCTAAGTCAATAAAAACAATCTTAAGGCCGATTTTTTTTTTCCATGAAGCTGCTTACCCCCCTATCTACCTCTCGTTTAATTCTTGATACCACCCGCACGGGTCTGTTTACCGTCGGTCAAGAAAATCTACCCAGCCAAGGAGTGGCGATCGTGGTAAGTAACCATCGTAGCTTTTTGGACGCGCCGATCTTAATTCAAGCTTTGGGCAAAACTCTCCCGATCGCCTGTCATCACTACATGGGAAAAACGCCGCTTTTGCGGGAATTAATCGGAGAATTGGGCTGTTTTCCCTTTGATACCCCCGAAAAACGCCACCAGACTTTTTTTCGGCAAGCAACGGATTTTTTACAGTCCGGACGATGGATCGGTTTATTTCCAGAAGGTGGATCGCCGATGTTAAATTTGACTCCTCCTCGTCAAATTAGCCGTTTTCAAAGCGGATTTGCCCATTTAGCCCTACGTTGTCCCGTGGAGAATTTATCTGTCTTACCTGTGGCTATTCTCTCCGAGTCGGAAACTGCCATTAGTCCTTTTCCCGTGCGTTTGCTACGCTGGTTAGATACCACGGAACCTTTATTCGATCAAGATGGTTGGCATCCCGTTGTATTTTATCATCGTGTCAAGGTGGCGATCGGTCGTCCCTACCGAATTACTGAGAGCGATCGCTCAGATTATCAAGGTAAACAAGGAAAAAAAGCGATTAATCGTTTAATTGGTCATTGCCAGTCGGAAATTAGCGATTTATTGCTGAAGGGCTAAGTCAGGAGACAGGAGACTCCGAGACAGGAGATTGCTTTTATTTAGGGCTTGCTGAATAATGGTGAAATATAGACGAGGTAAGGGTTTTAGTGTCTTGTTTCGCGAAACAGGTGCAAGATTTTGAGAGAATCGTGCTTCAAAACCTTGCATCTTCGGGGCGAAGCATTCGGATAGGAAATCTACGGTTTCAGCGATAGGTTATGCCCGAATGCTTCGCCCCTACTTTTTCAGCATACCCTATTTATTCTCCCCATTTCCCACTTCCTAACTCATAATTCATAATTCATAATTCATAATTGATACTCCTTTTTCTATTGCGCTAATATTCTGACTAGCTCTGCTTTCTTCATCTTGCTTAAACCAACGATTCCCTTTTCTTTGGCTAGACTCTTTAATTCAGAAACAGTCTTGAGTTTGAGAGTTTCTTCTGAAAATTCCTCAATCACTGCATCTTGTTGAGATTGAGGAGTGAGATAAAAGACAGTTTTGAGTAAATCTAATCCCTTCCCTTTTGTAATTCCACACTTGAGGGCGACAATTGAGTCTAAATTCTTCCAGAATTGACGGGGAGCCTCATCAATCCTAGCAGTAGCAGTAGCTAATTTAACTGTTTTTAGTGGGCTATTCGGTTGTTCAATCAAGAACTGTAAAGCAGATTTAATTTCTTCTCTTGAAGCTGTTGACAGATTTAGTTTTGGGGTTTCTTCTCTTGCCAAAACTCTGGATATATTCCTAGCATCTTCTGTTCCATCGGCAATAATACACCAAATTCTTTCTAGTCCAGCCCTTTCAGCCACAGCATAAACAAATGAGTTGCCGATAACTTCATAGCGATCCTCTGATAGTTCTTTGACGATCACAGGCAGCCAATTGCGTCCACCTTTCTGCTGTAATAGTTTAGCAGTAACTTCAATTAAAAAACTATCAGCATCGGTTCCATTGGTAATTTATATTTTATCTAGGTATAGATACTTCAAAGTACCAATATCGGTATATTCCATCATTGTAAAAAATACTCCTTTGCTAAGTCTTTGTAGTAGTCATAAACGGAACGATTTTTATAAACTGCTGGCACGCGAGCGAAAGCAGCACTAGCTATAATAGCGTAGGCTCTTCTGGTTTCTGTGTGGAAACGAGGTCTATACTGATAGAATATCCGCAAAATAGTCCTAAAAGTCTTGCCAAATAAGCACTTCAGGATTACATAAGCAAAAATTATCACACAAAGTCGAGAAGAGCCTAGCGTATTCTGGCAAGTGATGAATATGTAAATCTTTTGTGGCATTAGTGTGTCTGGGATAAAAATAGGGTAAAAGGGTTTTGTCATTTTTTAGTATTTGATCAATTTCTTTTTGGGCAAGCTCTAACTGTGGTTGAGTAATCTTCTCACCGTTGAAAAAAATTGGTAAGGCTATGGGAGTCCCATCTTTTTTCAAATTTTGCATTTGCGGCAGAAACTTCTTGATGGCAATGGCTGCATTATTAAGGGAGAATGAATTGTTATGTTTTGTGGGTAAGAGGACAACATCGGCAGCATAAACAGCCAGCTGGCTAGGAAATCGCCAATTGGGAGCTGCATCTATAAAGATGTAATCATATTCATATCTAGCTAAGTCTAATTTTCTATGGAGAGTGTATATTTGCATTTTAGAATTATACTCAAATTCTGGATACTCTGCCATTAGGCTCAGCAGGAACAACATCGAAGGTAATTTGTAGTTTTGTATTCTTAAAAATATAGGGACGAATCACTGATCTAAGATCAATATTGCGGTCAGTTAAAGCCTTTTCTAGTAGGACATCTTCTGGTTTTATATTTAGGAGAGAGCGAGTTAAATCTCGTTGATTAAAATCAAAGTCTAAAACTAGAACTTTTTTACCTAAAAAGGCAAGGAAAGCTGCAAGATTTACGGTTGTGGTGGTTTTGCCTATACCACCTTTATTATTGTAAACAGTAACTGTTAATGCTTTTGGAGTATTGTCAATTTTTGTCTTGATCAGAGCTATGGTCTCATCAATGTTATCAGGGGTTAGCTCTATGCAAGTAGTGGCAGGAAAAATGGTTTTACCATGTTTTCTAAATAACTAGTCGCAAATATTTTCTAAGATTAGAGGTTTGCCAACCAAAGCGAGTATGGACTGTTGCCAATTGAGATAGTTGCTCAATAGCCCATTTTTGTCCGACCATAACCGACGAAAAACCTTTTCCAGACTTAGCTCCTTTTCTACTGGAAGTTAGCTCAATATCGGCATATCGGCTTTGATGTACTCAAAGTAAATATCGGTAATTGGATAGATTTTGGTTAGTTCGGAAACGACTCGAAGTTCAAGTTGACGATTGGCTCTGATTGAGGGAGCTAATTTTCCTTGTTTTCTATTTGAGAATCGCTTTTGTCGATGCGCTCTTAGATTAAAAGAAAGTTGGCGGTTAATCCGTCTTCCTCTACGTCCTCTTCGCATTAAGCACCGATTGTCCATGCGCTCTTTTACTCGTTTAAAAGGAAGTTCTAAGTGAGCTTTCCAAAGAGTAAAAAGAGAGGATTGAACGCCAATTCCAGA
>NZ_JADBRW010000296.1:0-7313 GCF_020247025.1 Microcystis sp. M109S1 | reverse complement strand
GGATGGGACTCTTTCTGGAATTATGTTAAATTCTTGACTGAGCCTGTGCCGATTATTTTTAGCAAACTCTCCTAGCTCTCTATAACCTGAGTATCCTAGCATTGTTCCCAGTATTATTACTACTAATACTATCCATAAAGGCTGTCTTTTTCCTTTATCTTTCCGAAAGTCCTTGACTTGTTTCAGTTTTTCTATTAAGCTCAACATATATTTAAAAAGTTGGCGGTCACTTCTCATTTTACCAAGACAGTGATCGCTTTTACTTTTGATATTTTGATGGGAGAATGAAACAGCCCTACCCCACACCCCACACCCTGTCCCCACGAAAAACTTTTTCAGCAGACCCTAAGTAAATAAACTGGCATCAACCCGAAAATATGACCCCAAAGACCTAGCTTCTGACTGATTGATGCTGCGTTGTCCATTAATTATTTGCTCCACCGCATCAGGGGAACCCAAAATAGTAATTAGCTCTGGATATTCTATCTCGTTAGCTTCTATAAGATGCTGTAAGGTTGCTAAAGGATTTCTGTCAGGAATTGGATAATTATCTGCCTCGAACCTTTCGATCAAACTAATCAATAACTCCAGTAAAGCTTCCTCCTCTAAACTAAGTTCCGAGCGATGTTCCAACTCTTGAGCAATTGCGATCGCTCGCTCGTTTTCCACCTCTGTGGTGATTGCTTTTGGTTGATAGTGAGCGAGTAATTCTCCATAGGTTTTAGAATTAAAAGTAAGCATCATATTTCCAATTTCCTTTATCGTACTCGGCGTGGGTAAGAATATATTTAATATAGATAGTCTGTCGGCTATAAACTAGATCTACAATTAGACGATAGTGATTTCCTTTAATATTAAAAACAGTGAAGTTACCAACAGATTCAGCACTTTTATAAGTGGCTTGCACATCGATTAGATTTTGCCATGCTGCTTTACTAGCGACTCTATACCAATCATAGAGAGACTCGCAGGAATTAGCATTAGTGATACAGAAATCGCGAAGTATTCGACGGCTAATTACCCGCATAATACAAATATACCTCTTGCAGTTTCTGTCAATAGCAATTATACCTCAATATCTAGGCTAACTCAAGCCGGCGGGCTGATTTGCTCACACTTTACATTGCGTAAAATGGTAGCACTTCCCACCAATGGGGACGTTTTCCCGCTTACCAGCTAAATTGAGAATATCAGGGGCATTTATGCCTAAAGGGAGAGAAAATGTATTAGGCTAAAAACTAAACTATTTTGGCAAGATTTCTTTGAAGACCTCCTCAGCCTACTTATTGGTTTTCCACGGTAGTCGCGATCCGCGTCCAGCCATGGCGGTGACACGATTAGCAGCCTTAGTTCAAGAAAAAATTAGTCAACCCGCCGAAAGATTAGGGAGTAAATCGGAGTTTAGCCCATCTCTAGCGGTTCTAGAAGCAGATAATCGGGTATTAGTAGGGACTGCCGCCCTAGAATTAGTGATAACACCTCTCCATCAACAAATAGAAGCTTTTGCCCAACAAGCACAAAGCCAAGGATGTAGCCGGTTGCAGATTATCCCCCTGTTTCTCCTGTCGGGGGTTCACGTTAAAGAAGATATTCCCGCGGCCGTGGCCAAAGTGCGATCGCCGATTGAGCTAGAGTTAAAGCCCCATTTAGGCAGTTATCAGGGCATAAAATCGCTGTTATCGCGACAATTTGCTGATTTAAGCCCCCAAGACCGCATTTTACTGTCCCACGGTAGTCGTCGCCCCGGGGGTAATCGGGAAGTGGAAAGTCTAGCGGCGTTTTTTCGGGCAATTACAGCTTATTGGTCGATAGAACCGAGTTTATCCCAACAAATCGAGAGTTTAATCGCTCAAGGTAGCCAAACAATTGCTATACTGCCCTATTTCCTCTTTGCTGGTGGAATTACCGCCGCGATCGAAGCCCAAGTTTTTGAACTATCACAAAAGCATCCAAATGTCAATATATCTTTAGGTAAATCTTTGGGGGCGACGGGGGAATTAGCCGAGATTATTGTGGAGGAAGGATGGGGATGAAGCGAGCAGCGATCGCTTTGGGCGGTAATTTAGGGGATTCAGGGACAATTTTAGGGCAAGCTTTAGGGGAATTAGAGCGAGTCAAAGGAATTAAACTAGAAGCTCATTCCCAATGGTATCAAACCACAGCCGTGGGTCCTCCTCAGCCTGACTATCTCAACGGTTGTGCCATTGTGCAAGTGGATTTATCGCCCTTAGATTTACTGCATAAATTATTAGAAATCGAGCAGTTATTCGGGAGAGTCCGACGGGAAAGATGGGGACCGCGTACCCTCGATTTAGACTTAATATTTTATGATGACCTGATCTTAGAAACGCCCGAATTACAGATACCCCATCCCCGCTGCCGAGAACGCGCCTTCGTGCTGCTTCCCCTGGCAGAAATTGCCCCCGATTGGCGAGATCCGGTCACTGGAAAAACTATCCTTCAGCTATTGGGGCAATTGGGATTGGCGGAGTAGGATGTTAGGTGTTAGGGTTTTAGTTGAAAACTTCGCTAATTTCTTTTCACTGATCACTGAAAAGTCTTCCCCTAAACCCAAATAAGCGCGTCTCAGTTACCGCCCCGAAACTCTACAATAAAGGCAGCAGTATCAATAAACAGTAAAAAAATCAACCGTGACCAAGACCCCATCGCTCGAGGAAACTCATTACAATCAGGCTAAAGCTAGTTTACAACAGGCCTTAACTTGGTATGCCAGTTTTCGCCGCCATTGGAATTATCCCCCCGATCCCCAACTTCAGGCCGCCGTTAAACAGGATTTGCAGTCCCTAAAATCGGCCTTGGATAAACTGGATGAAACGGTGATTCGGGTGGCAGCCTTCGGGTTAGTCAGTCGCGGCAAATCCTCGGTGGTAAACGCTTTAGTCGGTCAAAAAGTCCTGACAACTGGACCCCTGCACGGGGTGACACGCTGGCCGCGAGCGGTGCGTTGGACACCAGCCACGGGTAAAATCCAGATAGAATTAATCGATACCCCCGGATTGGATGAGATTGAAGGGGAAGCGCGGGCGAATATGGCCAGAGAAGTCGCTAAAAGTGCCGATTTAATTTTATTTATCGTCGCGGGGGATATTACCCGGACTGAATACGAGTCCTTGGCAGAATTGCGCCGGGCCAAAAAACCGCTCATTTTGGTGTTTAATAAGATTGATCTCTATCCGGAAGCTGATCGCCGCCAGATTTTTCAGCAGTTACAGAGATTAGGAACCAATCGGGACGAAAAAACGTTAGAAGATTTGTTAACTAGCGATGAGATAGTTATGGTAGCCGCCGAACCGCAACCGATTCCCGTCCGGGTGGAATACCCCGATGGGCGCGTGGTGACTGAGTGGGAAACCCCTCCCCCCCAAATTGAGGAGCTGCAAGATAAACTCTTAACGATTTTAAATCGGGAAGGGCGATCGCTGCTGGCCTTAAATGCTTTAGTGCAAGGCCAAGAAGCGGAGGAAAATATCGCTAGAAAAACCCTAGAACTCCGGGACAGTCAAGCGGAGGAAATTATCTGGCAATACGCGAAATATAAGGCTTTAGCGATTGCGGCCAATCCGATCGCTATTTTAGACCTCCTAGGGGCTTCAATCGTCGATTTGACTCTAGTTCGGGCTTTAGCTCGTTTGTACGGCTTGCCGATTACCAGTCACCAAGCTGGTCAACTCTGGCGGACTCTACTTTTGAGTAGTGCGGGGTTGCTGGTGGGGGAAATCCTCAGCACTGTGATTATCGGTTTGGGCAAAACGGCAGCGGCAGCGGCGAGTATTTTTGAAAATCCCACCTCTTTAACCCTCTACGGTAGCACCGCTCTCCTACAGGGAGCAATTGCCGCTTATGGAACCTATATCATTGGGAAAGCCGCTAAAATCTATCTAGAACGCGGTTGTAGTTGGGGGGCATCCGGACCGAGTACGGTGATCAATCAAATTCTCGCTCAAGTTCATCCGCAAACTATTTTATATCGTTTACGTCTAGAACTAGAACAGTGATTTTAAAGGAAAAAGGAAAAAAGGCAACAGTTAAGCTAAACGGCGCTTAACCTGCATGATCCAATAGCTATAACCCTTTTGGAGTCTATATCGGTGATCCGAAGTAAAAGCCGTTTAGCTTATCAATTAAATATTTCCTACTGACTACTGATGACCGACTCCTAATTTTAGAAACTTAATTTTTGACAACGACAACTAGCTAGAAATATTGAGAGAAAATCATGTCTGCTGCCCATAAGTCCTATGTTCCCGTTCCCATTCCTCGCCAAAAAAGCCAAGGGAGTCAACGTCGTCCCCAGTCGCGGATAACTTCCCCCAACCCCACTACTAAACCAGTTACTCAATCCTCCCCGACTGCCACCGTCAAACCGACGACTAAATCGGTGGCGAGAGTTCCCGTGGCCCCGACACAAAAACAATTAGCCTCGCGTCAATTACGTTCCCTTTGCCTCCTAGAAAGAATAGTGGCCGTGATTACTTTTTGTCTGTTGGGTTCGACTCTGGGAATATATGCTTGGACGGTATATATTCCCAAGGTTTGGGACAAAGAATTTGGTAAACTGGAAACACTGCAACGTCACGAGCGCCATCTTTTATCCACCAATGAAACCCTTAAACATCAACTAGCTCAACAAGCAGAAAAACCCGAAACCGGATTAACTCATCCCCAACCCTTCCAAACTATCTTTTTACAGCGTAAATCTGCCCCGAACCTGAAACCGGCCACCGCTTCTCAACCCCAATCTACCGTCAATTCTCGACCGAGAAGTGCCTATTAACAGTTATCAGTTAACAGTTATCAGTTATCAGTGGGTAAGTTAACAGTTATCAGATGTGAGTTTTTAAGTGTGCAGTATTAAATAGAAGTTTCCTACTGTCTTTTTACTGATTACTGATTACTGATTACTGTTTACTGCTTACTGCTTACTGTTTACTGATTACTGCTTACTGCTCACTGATAACTGAAAGATACTGCTCATGACTGACACAAAAAGACCCAGATTTAGAGGTAAAAAAACTCGATCGCCCTCTGGCAGTATCCGGGACAGAAAGTCCTATTTAAACGCCAAAAAACGGCAACAACAGTTTAAAAAATTGCCTTTGAGTAACGGGCGATTGGTGGCGGTGTGGTTGATTTTAGTCATGGGTATTGTGGGTTTAGCTTGGCGATTGTACCAATTACAAATAGTCCAAGGACAGGAATTGCAAAAAAGAGCCAGACAACAGCAAACTACCAGTATTAGACCCTATATTCCCCGACGGGCGATCGTCGATAGTAATGGTAATGTTTTGGCGACCGATCGCTTGATTTACACTCTTTATGTACACCCAAAACTGTTTGCTATTCCGCCGGCAGAAGTGGCTGATAAATTAGCTCCTTTATTAAATATTCCCACTAATCACCTGATTCAAAAATTTAAAGAAAAAGAAACAGGAATTCGTTTAGCCAATCAATTAACCGAATCCGTGGCTAGGGGATTAAAACAATTATCTCTTGACGGTGTAGAATTAGAGGAAAAGTACGCTCGTTATTATCCCCAAGACGATGTGGCAGCCGACGTGATTGGCTATGTAGATAAAGAACATCGTGGTCAAGCAGGATTAGAGAGAGGTTCCAGTCAGTTATTAGAAAGAGATCCTTTTTCTGTCAATACAAGACGCATGGGAGACGGGCGAATTTTACCCGCTTTTGTTCCCGATGGTATCTTTCAATTTGATGAATTACAGTTAGAAGTAACCCTCGATTTAAAACTACAAAGAGCCGCCAGGACGGCCCTACGAGAACAGCTAAAGAAATTTAATGCTAAACGGGGAGCCGTCATCGTTATGGACTCCCTTGATGGTTCTCTTTTAGCCCTAGTTTGTGAGCCAACTTTTAACCCCAATGAATATTATAAAGCCCATGTGGCTCTATTTAAAAATTGGACCGTAGCCGATCAGTACGAACCGGGGTCAACTTTTAAACCAATTATTGTCGCCATGGCCATGGAAGCGGGGGCAATTAAAGCTAGTACGGTAGTCAATGATCCGGGGGCAATTACTGTCGGTCCCTGGACGATTAAAAATGCCTCTAAACAGGGTTATGGGGCGCTAGATATGGCCAGAGTTCTGCAAACCTCTAGTAACGTGGCCATGGTGCAAATTGCCCAAAAAATGGGGCGAGTTGATTTCTATAAAAGTTTATTAGGATTGGAAATAAATCAAAGGGTTGGTGTAGATTTACCCGGAGAAGTGGCAGGATATCTCAAACCCGAACAAGAATTTCTGGATAATGCCATTGAATCGGCCACCGCTTCCTTTGGTCAAGGTTTATCCCTAACGCCTTTAAAATTAGTACAGTTGCACGGTGCGCTGGCCAATGGTGGCACCTTAGTAACTCCCCATGTGATCAAAGGATTAGCCGACGACCGCGGCCGTTTGCACTGGCAGCCCGATTATCCCAGCAAAAAAGTCTTTTCTCCCACCGTGGCCCGGCAAGTGGTGGAAATGATGGAAACCGTCGTCAGCAAGGGGACGGGGGTAGCGGCCCAAATCCCCGGTTATCGCATCGGAGGCAAAACGGGAACCGCACAAAAAGCTAGTCCGACGGGAGGTTATCTACCTAACGCCAAAATTACCAGTTTTGTGGCGATTTTACCGATCGAATCGCCCCGTTATGTGGTTTTGGTGGTGGTGGATGAACCCAAGGGTGCGAATACTTTTGGCTCCACTGTTGCCGCTCCTGTGGCAAAAACGGTGATGAATACGCTCATTTCCCTCAAGGGTATCCCCCCCACCTCCAAGGTCGTTCCGGCGGGTTCTGCGACCAATAAACCCCCGCGGCACGATTAATTTAAGTCTTTTTGAAAGAGGCTTTATCTAACAAAGCACGGAGAAATATTATGGGGCTGTCAATCCCATCTGGAGCCATAGTTCTCTCAAATCTCATATAACTCCTGTAACCATCTCAAAAAATTTGCCGATTGGGGATGGGATTGATTAAGTATTCTTTGTTTTACTGCATCGTGAAGTTGTTTCCCCGGCGGATCTTGCCAAGCTAAATAGGTATGAATATTAGCCTTATCTAGATGATAATCTCTATAGGTTGCCCCTTGTTTTTTTGCCTCTATCACCTTGTTTTGTGTATATTGCCAAAGATTATTATCGGGAACTAAATAGGGTTTGCTGAAAGAAGCTACAACCTTTATTGGAAAAGGCTTTTAGCTAGATTGAGAGTCCCTCAGGTGCCCCTGAATCTGCTATGATCGCTTAAAACCCTTGCATCTTCTCTACCTAGTACTAATGTATCGCAAGATT
>NZ_JADBRW010000295.1:0-9602 GCF_020247025.1 Microcystis sp. M109S1 | reverse complement strand
GGTCGCGAAAGTCTGAGGAGAGAACCACCTCTGGGTGGGATTTCGCCAGGAATCTAATTCAAGTCCACATCGTTGAGCCAGAAATTCTCAGCAGTGATGCTAGAAGAATCCACGTCCGTTTACGGCGTGGGGTATGTCAAAGCAGAATCTAGAGGCACTTCCCCACCAATAACAATTTCTGAGGGATCATAGGGGACCACCACAGAAAGAACACCTCGATCGGTAGCTGGGGTTTTCTGTCCAAATTTCCGATCATGACAATTCGATGCTACAATAACGTACGGTTAATCAGTCCGAATTTGCAGTAAAAGTCTTTGAGTCAATCTGTAGATACCACTAACACCCTAGACACTCTAGCTCAAGAACTAGCCGCCATTCAGCAGACCGGTTCTAAGCGCGTCGCTTTATTGGGTTCCCGTCACGTTCCCATCACGCACCAGCAATTGATCGAAATGATGGCCTATGCCCTCGTGCTGGCGGGCAATCGGATTATGACCTCCGGGGCGACGGGAACCAATTCCGCCGTCATTAAGGGGGCAATGCGGGCAGATCCTAATCTGTTAACCGTGATCTTACCCCAAAGTCTCGATCGCCAGCCCCTGGAATCCCAAGAACAACTCCAGCAGGTTATCCATCTGGTGGAATGTCCCGAAAATGACCATCTATCCCTAGGGGAAGCCAGCAGCCTCTGTAATCGCGAGATTATCAATCGTTGTCAACAGTTAATCTGTTTTGCTTTCCACGACAGTCAGACCCTTTTGCAAACCTGCGCGGAAGCGGAAGATCAACGCAAGCTAGTTACCCTATTTTATTTTGACTAAATTCCGCAATGAATCTCTCCGTCAGTGCCATTCTTCTCTATTCGATAGTGGCTGCCGCTATCTCTGTCTATCTACCTTTTCTGCTGGTCGGTTACGCTCGAGCTAAGGTGGGTTACGATACCTCCGCTCCCCGGGCAATGTTCGACCAACTCCCAGACTACGCTAAACGAGCAACTTGGGCCCATCAAAATGGTTTTGAAACCTTTATGATCTATAGTGCTGCCGCTCTCATGGCCTACGTTACAGGAGTCTCCTCATCCCTGGCCGCTAACTGTGCGATCGCTTTCGTGCTCCTCCGGCTTTTATTTTCCCTTTTTTATATCACTAATATCCCGATCGCTCGTTCCCTGATGTTCGGTCTTGGTTCTCTGTGTACCTATACTCTCTTTGGGTTAAGTTTATTCAAGATTCAGTAGAATTCCCCAAACCAGATGCAGGAGGGACGAGAAACGCTATAGTTCGGGAGCGGTAAAGAAGTTGCTTAACCCGAACTAAAGTTAATTTTGTTACTGATAAACTGGTAATTTGGGATTATCCACTGATAACAAACCGGTTAAAAGTGAGGCGGGTTTTTGACTATAGGGCCAGGCAAAAGCATGGCGAAAAGCCGCATCTTGACAAGCTTGTAATTGTCGAAAATCGATCACATCTAGGGTGAGTAAATTCTCGTACTCGAAGGGCAGCCGGACATTGTGTAAACCGGCATTATCGGTACAGATAGCAATATCAACCCCCGCTTCAAAACAGCGATCAAAGACTATCTTTAACTGGGATAAACTTTCGAGGGTGCCAGTTTTTAAATAGGTGGTGGGACAGACTTCTAAACATTGTTGACGACGGGCAACTTCCGGCAGCAGTTCCGGATATTGTAGGGGAATTTGAATACCGTGACCAATTCTTTGCAGATAGGGCAGTAATTGGGGATAACAACCGTCCTTTGTTTCGTAAAGATGGCCGGTGGTATTTAAACCCTCTTCCCGGGCATAACTGTATAAACCAGCAAATTCCTCTAGTCGAGTTTGGTAGTAGGAATCACCCCCGGCAATATCGATCGCACAGACGTATTCTTTCATCTCTAGGGCCAGATCAACGATCGCTTTGTTGACTTCGGAGGGAAGTCGCGAGTGCATACAGAGAATTTGACTGGTAATAATCGGATATTCGCTCATTTTCGAGGCTTGACCGACGATCTCGACAATCGATCGCATTTGCTCGATTCGCTCTGTTTGGTTCAAATGTTCGTCGGTGCGATAGTAGGGAGTATAGCGCAATTCTAAATAGGCAAGATTCTCGAAGATGTAAGCGCCGCGAATCAGACGATAGATAAAATAGGGCAAAGTTTGGGCGGTTTGAACACTTTCGACTAGGGTATGTAATTCTAAATACTCATCTAAACTATTACGTTCACGGGTGTAAAATTCCTCAAAAGCTTGGTATTCCGGGAATTTGGCCGCTAAATCCCGCTCATGTCTGTGAAAGTAGCGCCAGAGAATTCTCGGTACTACCGATCCCCCTAAATGCCGATGCAAATCTGCGTATAAAGCCACAACTCCGATGCTCCTTAGTCTCTCAAACGTTCCTTAAATATAACGAAGTTTTACAATTGTTTGACAATTGTTGCCAAATAGTATCAGTACCTATTCGGTGATCGGTTGGGTGTTGGGGAGCGGGGAGATAGTGAACAGTCGCTAGTGCAAGGCTCAGATCTGATCACCGATCACTGATTCAAGGCTGACAGCTAGAATAAGGTCATTAAACCTAAATAAAGCTTTAGGGAATAGAGGAGTGACAACATATACAATGATTGGGGTTTATAGTCAAGCAACCCTAAGCCTATGCCACGCCGTGATGACTTACAGAAAATCCTAATCTTGGGCGCTGGCCCGATTGTCATCGGACAAGCCTGTGAATTCGACTATTCGGGAACTCAAGCCTGTAAAGCCCTACGAGAAGAAGGTTATGAGGTAATTTTAGTCAATTCTAACCCAGCCTCGATCATGACCGATCCAGAAATGGCCGATCGCACCTACATTGAACCAATTCTGCCGGAAATTGTCGAGAAAATTATCGAGAAAGAACGTCCTGATGCGATTCTACCGACTATGGGCGGTCAAACTGCCCTAAATACCGCGGTAGCTTTGGCCAAAAGCGGCGTTTTAGAAAAATATAACGTGGAACTGATCGGGGCAAAACTCCCCGCTATTGAAAAAGCCGAAGATAGGGAACTATTCAAAAAAGCAATGGAGAAAATCGGTGTTCCCGTCTGTCCTTCGGGGATTGCCAACAATTTAGAAGAAGCAAAAGCGATCGCCCATCAGATCGGTTCCTATCCTCTCATTATCCGGCCGGCCTTCACTTTAGGAGGAACGGGGGGCGGTATTGCCTATAACCAAGAAGAATTTGAACCGATGGCCCAGTATGGTCTAGATTGTTCGCCTACATCGCAAATTCTCGTCGAAAAATCCCTAATTGGCTGGAAAGAATACGAATTAGAGGTAATGCGCGATCTAGCCGATAACGTGGTGATCATCTGTTCGATCGAAAACTTTGACCCGATGGGGGTCCATACCGGCGACTCGATTACGGTTGCGCCCGCCCAAACCCTGACCGATAAAGAATACCAACGCCTCCGGGACTATTCTAAGGCAATTATTCGGGAAATTGGCGTAGAAACCGGCGGCTCGAACATCCAATTCTCCGTTAATCCCACTAACGGCGACGTAATCGTGATTGAGATGAATCCCCGGGTATCGCGTTCTTCGGCCCTGGCATCGAAAGCCACGGGATTCCCGATCGCTAAATTTGCCGCTAAACTAGCAGTAGGCTACACTTTAGACGAAATTCCCAACGATATCACCAAAAAAACCCCGGCTTCCTTTGAACCAACTATCGATTACGTCGTCACCAAAATTCCCCGCTTTGCCTTCGAGAAATTCCCCGGCTCCCAACCGATTCTAACTACCCAGATGAAATCCGTCGGGGAAGCTATGGCTATCGGTCGAACTTTCCAAGAATCCTTTCAAAAAGCACTTCGATCCCTAGAAACGGGACGTTTTGGCTTTGGTTGCGATAAAGTCGAAACTCTCCCCCCTCTCTCGGAAGTCCGGGCTGGTTTACGGACACCTAACCCCGAACGAGTTTATAGTATCTATCATGCTTTTAAATTGGGCATGAATGGGGAGGAAATCCACGAACTAACCGGGATTGATCCCTGGTTCCTCGATAAATTGGCCGATTTGATGGAAACCGAGAAGTTTCTCAAACGAACTCCCCTGAAAAGTCTTAGCAAAGAGGACTTATTCGCCATTAAACAACAGGGCTTTAGCGATCGCCAAATCGCCTTCGCCACCAACAGCAGCGAGGACGAAGTGAGAAGTTATCGCAAGGGTTTAGGTATTGTTCCCGTTTATAAAATGGTGGATACCTGCGCGGCAGAATTTGAGGCCCTGACACCCTACTATTATTCCACCTACGAACAGGTGGAATCGGAAGTTTTACCCTCCGATAAACGCAAAGTGATGATCCTCGGTGGGGGTCCCAATCGCATCGGCCAGGGGATAGAATTTGACTACTGTTGTTGTCATGCCGCTTTTTCCCTCAGTCAAGCCGGTTTTGAGACGATTATGGTCAACTCTAACCCGGAAACTGTCTCCACCGATTACGATACCAGCGATCGCCTTTACTTTGAACCCCTGACCAAAGAGGATGTCTTAAATATCATCGAAGCGGAACAACCAGAGGGTTTAATTATTCAATTCGGTGGGCAAACTCCCTTAAAACTAGCCCTTCCCCTGCAAAGATATCTAGAATCGCCTAATTGTCCCGTAAATACCAAAATTTGGGGAACTTCACCCGATTCGATCGATACTGCCGAAGATCGGGAACGGTTTGAAAAAATCCTCCGAGAATTAGATATCCGACAACCCCCCAACGGTATTGCCCGCAGTTTCCAAGAATCCCAAGCAGTGGCTAAACGCATCGGTTATCCTGTGGTAGTACGTCCGTCCTATGTTTTGGGCGGTCGGGCAATGGAAATCGTCTATTCCGATAGCGAATTGGAACGCTATATGAAGTATGCGGTACAGATAGAACCGGATCACCCGATTTTAATCGATAAATTCCTCGAAAATGCCATCGAAGTGGATGTGGATGCCCTCTCAGATGCCACGGGAACAGTAGTTATCGGGGGATTAATGGAACATATCGAACAAGCGGGCGTACATTCGGGCGATTCTGCTTGTTCTATCCCCCATACGTCCCTTCCTGACTCAGTTTTAACCACAATTCGACAATGGACGGTGGAACTAGCGAAAGCTTTAAAAGTAATCGGTTTGATGAATATCCAGTATGCGGTACAGGGGGAGACAGTTTATATCTTAGAAGCGAATCCCCGCGCTAGTCGTACTGTTCCCTACGTTTCCAAAGCAACGGGAGTTCCTTTAGCAAAAGTTGCCTCCCTCGTCATGTCGGGCAAAACCCTAGCAGAATTGGGCATCACCAGCGAAGCAATTCCCCGTCATATTGCCGTGAAAGAAGCGGTTTTACCCTTCCAGAAGTTCCCCGGTGCTGATACTCTCCTGGGACCAGAAATGCGTTCTACAGGCGAAGTAATGGGGATTGACAGCGATTTTGGCAAAGCTTTCGCTAAAGCAGAAATGGCCGCCGGCGTGATTTTAGCCACCAGTGGGACGGTTTTTGTCTCGATGAACGATCGCGATAAAACCCCCATGGTTCCCGTGGTTAAGGATCTGCAATCCCTCGGTTTTCGCGTCGTCGCCACTTCGGGAACTCGTGAAGTTTTGTTAGAAAACGGTTGCGAAAATATCGATTTAGTGCTAAAGATTCACGAAGGCCGCCCCCACGTTATCGATTGGATCAAAAATGACTGGATTCAGTTTATTGTCAATACTCCCAGTGGTGAAGAATCCCAAAACGATGGCCGACAAATTCGCCGCACTGCCCTCGATTATAAGTTACCAATTATCACCACTATCGCCGGGGCAAAAGCGACAGTAGCAGCCTTAAAATCTCTGCAATCCCAACCTTTAGAGGTGAAAGCTTTACAGGATTATCTCGCCTAATTTTCAGTTATCAGTTATCAGTTATCAGTTATCAGTTATCAGTTATCAGTTATCAGTTATCAGTTCACTGAAAATACACCCCACTTCCTAATTCCCATGACCGATACTCTAAACGATTATAAAAACCTGATTAGTGAACTGATTAACCGTTATAAAAACCGCGTCGATTTCCTGACAATTCGTCTGGAAGAAGCGCGGGGGACGAATATTCTACTGCGTTCCGAACGAGTGGAAACCCTCAGCGAAGGTATTGCTATCGGTGGTCAGGTACGCGCTTGTTATCAAGGAGGTTGGGGATTTGCCAGCTTTAATCAATTATCCAGTTTACAGGAACGATTAGAAGATGCGATCGCTGCTGCCCGTTTAATTGGGGAAGAAGAAACCCTGATTGCTCCGGTAGAACCTGTAATTATCTCCTGTGAATTACCTTTAACGGGAACAGACCCGCGTTTAGTGCCATTAGCTGATAAAAAAGCCCTCTGCGATCGCTATAATAACTTACTGCGTCAACACCATCCCAGTATTGCCACTACTTCCGTCCGTTACAGCGATAGTAGTCAACATATTCTTTTAGGCACTTCTGACGGGACTTTAATCGAACAAAAATGGTCGGACTTAGAAATGCGTTTTTCGGCCACCGCTAGGGATGGGGACAGTGTACAAACAGGCCGGGAAACCACCGGATCCCGAAAAGCTTTCGAGGATCTGGTCAATTTAGAAGAACAGGTGCAAGGGTCGGCTAAACGGGCCGTACAAGCCCTAGTTTTGCCCCCTGTCAAGGGCGATACCTACACCGTCGTCATCGATCCCATTTTAACCGGTCTGTTCGTCCATGAGGCTTTTGGCCACCTGTCAGAGGCAGATATGTTATACGAAAATCCCGACCTTTTGGAAGTGATGAGTATGGGCAAACGTTTTGGACCAGATAACCTGCAAATCTTTGACGGGGCCTATCCGGAAGGTCATCGGGGCAGTTATTTTTATGACGATGAGGGAACCCCAGCGACGACGACTCAGTTAATTAAAGATGGGGTTTTGGTGGGAAGACTGCATTCGCGGGAAACGGCGGGCAAATTAGGCGAAAAACCGACCGGTAACGCCCGTTGTCTCAATTATCATTATCCGCCCATTGTCCGCATGACCAACACTTGGATTGAACGGGGAACCACTGCCGTTAAAGAGTTATTTTCGGGGATAAAAACGGGAGTTTATGCCCAAAATTGGCAGGGAGGCATGACTAACGGCGAAATGTTCACTTTTAGCGCCGGGGAAGCTTGGATGATTCGCGATGGAGAAATTGCTGAACCCGTTAAAGATGTGACTCTCTCCGGTAATGTCTTTAAAACCCTAGCCAATATTGAGGCAATTGCTGATGATTTCTACTGGGATGAGTCGGGAGGCTGCGGAAAAGGCGGTCAAAGTGGTTTACCGGTTGGCTGCGGTGGCCCCAGTCTCCGTATCCGCGATGTGGTCGTGGGAGGAGAAGCAGATATTCAGTAATCAGTAATCAGTAATCAGTAATCAGTAAAGAGTGAAAAGACAGTGGGAAACTACTAAGTAGGGAGGCACAATTATTTGTAGGATAGGTTAGCGGTAGCATAACCTATGCGGGCGTTGGGTTTCATGCTTCAACCCAACCTACGTTCATCTTATATTTAATTCCACCCACCTACTTATTTAATACTAATAACTGATAACTAATAACTGATAACTGATAACTGCTATAGCGGAGTTTCATACGGGCGAAATCTATCTCATTTTCTCGTCACTGTCTTCAATTTCTTGATCATCTTTATTGATTTCTTCTTTAAATCCCCGTAAAGTTTTCCCCAAAGCTGCCCCAAATTCGGGTATTTTTTTCGGTCCAAATATCAGGACAACAACTACAGCAATAATTACTATTTCTGGCCAACCTAATCCAAACATAATCTTTAAAGTAAAAAGTAAAAAAAGAGAAAGGATTCAGTATTCAGGAGTCAGGAGTCGGAAACTTAACGGTAATAACTGATAGCCGATAGCTAAAAAACTGATAACTGATAACTGATAACTGATAACCCCCTCTATACCACCACTTCAGCGCGTTTATAGGCTTCGTCGAGGACTTCTGAGAGAGTCGGATGGGTGTGGATGCGGAAAGCGAGTTCATGGACGGATTGGCGTTCAGCGATCGCATTAGCCGCTTCTTGAATTAAATCCGATGCGTGGATACCGATAATATGAACACCGAGTAATTCCCCCGTATCCTGACGATAAACGACTTTAGCGATGCCTTCCGTTTCTCCTTCCGCTAAAGCCTTAGAATTTCCCTTAAAATAGGTCTTGACAGAAGCGACCTTATACCCTTCTTCCTGTGCCAAAGCTTCTGCTTGCGGTTCCGTTAAACCCACATAACTAATTTCGGGGTGGGTAAAAGCGGCGGCGGGAATACTGCGATAATCGATGGTTTTTGGGCGATTACAGATATTTTCAATGGCTATTACCCCTTGACCCGAAGCAGCGTGAGCTAACATCATTTTACCCGTAGCATCGCCCACAGCCCAGAGATGGGGAATCGGTTCACCGTCCTGAATTACCTGCATTTTGTCATTAACGGCAATAAAACCGCGTTTATCCAGTTCTACCCCAACAAATTCCAATCCGAGATTCTTTGTCGCTGGGATTCTTCCTGTAGCGACTAAACAAGCATCTACTTCTAAAATTTCGATCGCTTCTTTGCTTTTTGCGTCCACCAGTTCAATGGCCACAGGATTTCCAGGTTTAATACTTTTTGCCAAAACTCCCACATAAGTCTCGATGTCTCTAGGTTTAATCAGAACTCTTTCAGCGATTTTCGAGATTTCTGGGTCAAATCCTGGCATGAGACTATCTAAAGCTTCGATCATCGTCACTTCACAACCCAAAGCGGTGTATATATCCGAAAATTCTAGACCGATATAACCACTACCGATAATTGCGATCCACTTGGGTAAAGTTTCCAATCTAACGGCCTCATCGCTGGTAAAAACCGTTTTATGATCGATCTCGATCCCCGGTGGGACAAAAGGAACCGACCCCGGACAGAGCATAATATCCTTAGCGGTGTAGATTTTTTCGCCACTATCCCCGATGACGCTAACTTTTTGCGGACCGGCGATTTTTCCCCAACCGTGGATAGTATCAACCTTGAGACGTTTAAGACTATTAGTGAGATCGCCTCTAATTTTACTGACAAGGTTGTTAGCATGATTAGCAATTGTCGGACGGTCAAAATTAACGCCACCGATGGCAATACCTAAACTTTTCAGATGGTCACTATCGGCCAATTCGCGCACTCGTCCCGAGGCTGCCAGTAAAGCTTTAGAAGGAATACAACCGCGATTGACACAGGTTCCTCCCATATCTTTGGCTTCGATAATAGCTGTTTTTAGCCCACATTTGACTGCGTGTAGGGCTGCCCCGTGGCCACCAACTCCAGCACCGATAATAATTAAATCGTAGTCGAATTCACTCATCGAAAATTTTGGGTCTGAAACCCCGTCGTTTCACGACGGCTTTACTGTTAAATACTAGCACATTTACGGAATATATGCTAAAATGTGAGACATGGAAAAAGCCTATTCTTACCGATTTTACCCCACACCCGAACAAGAGTCGCTATTGCGGCGCACCTTGGGCTGTGTAAGATTAGTTTACAATAAAGCTCTCCACGAACGAACACAAG
>NZ_JADBRW010000294.1:0-9302 GCF_020247025.1 Microcystis sp. M109S1 | reverse complement strand
CTCTGCTCTTTCTTCTTCTTTAAGAGCTTTTTGTAAGTTTTTCTTTTCTTCTAAGTCTAGGAAATCTTTGGCTGGCATAAGTAGGATTTTTCTCAAGTTACTATTTCTATTTTAGGTGGTTTAAGTGCGTTTTAGCTTATGACTTCTAGGAGGAGTTTTTGCATCTCGAAACGGGTGATCGCGTCGAGGGCGCTAAACGGCTCATCAAGGAGGAGGAGAGAGGGGCGGCGGGCGAGGACGCGGGCTAGAGAAACTCTCTGAGCCATACCGCCCGATAGTTGATGAGGATAGGCACGCTCGAAGCCCTCTAGTTTCACGCTTTTAACAGCGGTGTGAACCCTTTCGCGTAATTGCTGATGATCGAGACGGGGCATCCGCTTTAATTTCAAACCAAAAGCCACGTTTTGCCAAACGGTTAACCAAGGTAAAAGGGCGGGGGATTGAAAGACGATCGAGCTGCGGATGTCTGGTGCTTGTAGGGGTCGTGAGTGCAATTGTATTTCTCCGCCATCGGCACTTTGCAAACCAGCGGCGGTAGCAAGGAGGGTAGATTTGCCGCAACCACTAGCCCCAAGCAAACAAACCACCTCACCGGACCGCACCTGTAGGTTAATATCCTCAAAAACGGTACGGTAGCCATTGCGGGTTTTATAGCGTTTGTGGAGATTTTTCAGGGTGAGGACGGGGTAATCAGTGGCGACGCTCATTCCCTCACCCCCGCTCGATCGAGTTCGCCAGTGAGAATTTTATCGGTAGAGGACTGACGTTGTAACTCTCTTTCTAGTTGAATCAGGCTCGGAGTTAACACTGGTAAAAAGGCGACCTCGCGCAGCCGTCGCGCCGTGTCGCTATTACGAAAATAGCCTTTTCCTCCCTTAATTTCCGCTTCTAACCATACGGATTCCACCGCTAACCGGGTAATGTCCACTCTGAGGGTGAATAGTTGGCGTGTTCGTCCGAGATCGAAGCTTTCTAGGGTGCTCAATTCCTCGATTGTCTTTTCTAGACGAGTCAGACGCTCCCGGGCGAAGAAATAACGATCGCTCGCTACCGCGGCCTTTCCCCCTAAACTTTTCTCCGTCTCCCCAAGGGATTTACGCGTAATGCCAAGGGCCAGTCCGCATTGTAACAGCAAGAAACAGGGGCGGACTGAGGGTAAAAATTTTTCTGCTTCAAAGCTGATAATCCAGTCGTGAGATAACTGAACTCGATCGAATTCAAGGGTACTGGTGCGGGAAGCTTGTAAACCCAATAATTGTAGGTCTTCACCCCGTTTTAACCCCTCTGCGAAGGAGGGAAGGGCGAGGATAAGAGTTTGTCCAGATGTAGTTTGAGCGGCAACGGCCACTATGAATTCTCCGTTAGAGTCGAGGTTAGAGGCCCAGGGCAGGAAGCCATTAACAGTGACGTTTTCTCCCTCGATCTTTGCTTGTAAACGCAGCTCCTCGATACCGCCGAGGTACTTCATCGCGTTAGAGAGTCCTGTTGCTCCGGCTATCTCTCCCTTGAGAACAGCCGGTAGAATTTTGTTTTGTAGGTAAGTGTTATTACTGGCCGCCAGATATTGAATGAAGACGCGCTGACACCAGAAAACAAAACCGGTGGTGAGGCAGCATTGGGACACAGAGGAGATCGCCTCTACTGCCTGTAATAAGGAGCCACCCCGGCCCCCTAAGCTTTCAGGTATAGCATAGCCGAACCAGCCCGATTCTCCTAGCTTGGTTAGGGCCCAACCGAGGTTGAGATTAGCTGTACCGTTGTTGAGGTCAGTGGCTCTTTCTTCTAGAAAAGAACTGATTTCGGAGCCTCGATCGAGCATAATTGTTCTCTCCTAGGGGTGAATATTTTCAATCGAGGTCAAACTATCTATAGGTGCGCCGACCACTTCTCTGGCTCTTTTTACCGCCGCTTCATCGGGACTATCGTAGAAACAGAGACATTTACTCAAGTCTTCGCAAACATAGGTACGCTCGAAACTGACTTCAGGCACTTGAGCGTAAAGGGGGGTTTTCTCTGCTTTTCGTTGCAGGTAAGTTTCCATCGTTAGCCCCGGGGGTAAATTCCACTGTACTAGATAGTTGGCTTTGTCTTGGCGCTCTCGCACAGTGGCTAAGTCCTGCCCAATCAAGCGCATTTCCTTGATTAGTTGCCAACTTAGCCCAGCGTTTTCTAGTACTTGTTCGAGGGAGGCGCGATCGATCGCTTTGATAATCAGGAATAACCGCCCCTCTCTTTCACCGATTAGGGCTTCGATTAACTCTCCCTGGGATTTTGATGCGAGTGTGGCAATGCGCTCCAATATCTCGCTCACCTCTTCTTTTGTCCTTTCTTGTCGATCATCCTCTACTAGATATAGAGTCATAATTCATCTGAAATACATTTACAATACATTTGAGTTTACTGTCTTTGAGAAAAAAAAGCAATATTTTCAAGAGCCTCAAAACGAGGTGACACGGGAGTAGATGGTTCAAGACCGTTTCGCTCAAGTCGTGGCCAGAACCCTTGCCTTGAATGATATGCGTGACCCGATTTTTTCGATAACCGCTAGATCCGGCTGAATTTTTTTCAGCCAAAGACTTGACAAAATCAAAAATTTTTGCTAACCTTGTAGTATAATGGGAATCCGTCTCGGCCTACGAACTCTCTTTTTAACTCTTTCTCAAGAATAAAAATTTTAACCCGAATTGCCGGTAGTAGCTAAACTAAGAGCAGTACCAAGGGAAACGGTGACTATGGAAGTTATTTGCACGCGTCCCCACTGTCCGAAACCGCGTAATCAATGCCCAGACCTAGACGATAACAATCGCTTAACCTCGATCGATCAGAAGTATTGTACTACTTGCGGGATGCCATTAATTTTAGGGGGACGTTATTTGCCAGAACGTCTATTGGGACAAGGAGGATTTGGGGCGGCATTTTTAGTAGTAGATCGTTATAGTCCCAAAAAAGCTAAATGTGTACTCAAACAATTTCAACCTTCCGGTAATTTAAGTCCGCAAGCTTTAGAAAAAGCGAAAAACTTATTTTTTCAAGAAGCGCACGTTTTAGAAGATTTAGGACGAGAACATCCCCAAATCCCCGATCTCTATGCTTTTTTCCCTTTAACAGTCAAGAATCAATTAACGGGAGAAGAAGAGCAATTTTTCTATCTGGCCCAGGAATATATCGACGGTAAAAACTTAGAAGAAATTCTCCAACAGCAACAAAAACCCTTTCAAGAAAGTGAAGTCAAAAACATTCTCGAAGAATTACTTCTTATCCTCAAATTTATTCATGAAAATGGTTCCATTCACCGGGATATAAAACCATCTAACATCATGCGCTCCAAAAATGGCCGCCTCTATTTACTCGATTTTGGGGCAGTAAAACAGGCTACCAATAATCCCAATAATACACAAGAGAAATCCACAACAATTTACTCGGCAGGATTTGCCCCTCCCGAACAACAATTAGGCAATCAGGTATCGGCAGCCACGGATTTATATGCCCTAGCAGCTACCTGTGTTATGCTCTTAACTAATCGCGATCCTGATGATCTATACGATCCGCAAAAACAGGTCTGGAATTGGCAAAATTATGCCCCCAACATCAGTGCAGATTTAGCAAGAGTATTCAATAAAATGTTACTAGCAAATCCCCTGGATAGATTTCAATCCTGTGGAGAAGTTTTAACCGCTTTAAATCCTCCTCCTCCATTTTCCCCATCTCCTTCACCTTCTCCAATTCCTCCA
The DNA here is from genome assembly GCF_020247025.1 of Microcystis sp. M109S1. Lineage (NCBI taxonomy): Bacteria > Bacillati > Cyanobacteriota > Cyanophyceae > Chroococcales > Microcystaceae > Microcystis > Microcystis sp. M109S1. The sequence continues at coordinate 5,571 of NZ_JADBRW010000294.1, read as the reverse complement.
TCTCCTTCACCTTCTCCAATTCCTCCATCCCCTCCATCTCCTCCAGTGATTAGAAAAACTTCCCGCTTTTCTCTTGGAGAAACTTTCGCTAATGCTGCCTTTACAGGATTTGAAGGGACATTATTAGTAATTGTCTTAAATAGTTTAGTCCCCTCGGTAGGAATTGTCATCGCTTTTATGATCATGGGGGGCTTAGTTTTGGCATTATTTAAAAAAGTGATTGAAGGGGTAGATTTAGCGATTCTAGCAGCAATTACCTCCTTTGCCTTCTGGTTATATACGGAACTGCAAGGAACCCTAAGTTTCCCTGAAATTGCTATCATTGCCGTGATGGCAGCCATCGGAGCAATTGCTATTACCGCCTTTTTCCGGCTAATATATCAGATAATTTTGCGATTATTTTAAAACCCTGAAAGTTGCCAAATTATCATCACTACCGCCGGTAATCGTGCCACCGAGGTCTAAAATAGTTTGCAGATAGTCGAGGATTTCCTGCGAAATTAACTCTCCCGGCATCAAAACGGGAATACCGGGGGGATAGGGACAGATAACATCAGCACTAAGACGATCGAGGGCATTTTTCCGGGATACTATCTCTGTAGGGGCAAAAAAAGCCTTTCTAGGAGAAATAGCCAAATTTCCCGTGACTGGGGGAGGAGTGGGGGGTAAACTGGTAGAGGAAGGGGATTTCAGGCATTGAAAAGCAGTAATTAGACGATTAATGTGTTCTCGATGGTTGCCGATGGAGATAATAAAAGTAAGTTGGCTGAAAGTCGGTAATTCTGCGGTGACAGCGTATTTTTCTCGCAAAATATCGTCTATTTCGTAACCAGTTAAACCAAAATCTTTGACGATTACCGTTAAACGAGTGCGATCGAACCAGTGACAACCCGGGATAGAATGGGGAAAGTCTAAAACAGAGATATTAGGAATTTTATTGAGTTCTTTTCGGGCGATAGCGGCTAAATCAAGGGTTTTGCTCAGTAAATCTAGTCCTTGCGTCGCCATTTGCTTTCTAGCACTATCAAGAGAAGCGAGAAGTAGATAACTAGGGCTAGTGGTTTGAACTAATTGTAAGGCTCGATCGACTTTTTCGGAACTAATGCGATCGCTTTTTAAGTGTAACATTGATGCTTGAGTTAAGGCCCCTAAAACCTTATGGGTGGACTGAATAGCCATATCGGCACCGAGAGACAGCGCAGCCGGAGGTAAATCGGGATGAAAGGCAAAATGCGCCCCGTGAGCCTCATCGACGAGCAGCGGGATAGAATAATGATCGGTAATCTGGGCGATAGTTTTTAAGTCACAGCAAACCCCTTGATAGGTGGGAGAGACTACCATCACCGCTTTGGTGTCGGGATGAAGTTTCAGGGCATTTTCGAGGGATTGGGGGGTTATATTTAAATTTAGATCGATAGTGGGATTATATTCGGGATTGATAAAGATAGGCTGCGCCCCAGAGAGAATTAAGCCTGAAATTGCCGATTTATGAATATTTCTCGCCAAAATAATTTTATCTCCCTGGCCGCAAGTGGCTAAAATCGCCGCAATAATGCCACAACTGGAACCATTGACCAAAAACCAGCTTTTATCTGCCCCAAATGTCTCGGCTGCTAAAATTTGCGCTTCTTTAATCACTCCCGTCGGGGCAAACAAATTATCAAGGTCGGGTAATTCGGGTAAATCGGCTTTAAAGACGCTTTTTCCCAGTAAATTACTTAAATCCTCCCCGATTCCTTCCCCCTGCTTATGCCCTGGAGCATAAAATGGTACATCTAAACTATTGACTTTTTTTTGCAGTTGTGATATTAGCGGAGCAGATTCTGGCGAAGACATTGTGGGAAGTGGGGAAGTGGGGGGATTTGTCAGTAATCAGTAATCAGTAAACAGTAATTGGTAATTAGTGAAGATTGATCGGCGAATAATATCATTTAAAGCTTAAAACTTAAAACTTATCACTTTAATCTCATAACTGATGACTGATAACTGGTAACTGATCACTGATAACTGTTAAATATCTGTGCCTAACATTTGCAGTTTATATAAACTAGCGTAGAGGCCGTCTTTGGTTAATAAATCTTCATGGGTTCCCGATTCGACTAATTCCCCGCGTTTAAGGACAAGAATTCGATCGACATCGCGAATAGTAGAGAGACGATGGGCGATAATAATAGCAGTACGATCGACTAGAATCTGTTCTAAAGCTTCTTGAATTAATACTTCTGTCCCCACGTCTAAACTAGCGGTAGCTTCATCTAAAACTAAAATTTCGGGATTACGAATAGCGACTCTCGCAAAAGCGAGTAATTGTTTTTGTCCTCCCGATAAATTTGCGCCCCGTTCCCGTAAAAGGGTATGATAACCATCGGGTAACTCCTCGATAAAGTGATCGATATTAGTTAATTTAGCTGCTGCCTTCACTTGCTCAAAATCATAATTTTCCCCTAAAGTAATATTGCGAGTAACATCTCCGGCAAATAGAAAAGTTTCTTGGAGAATGACACCGATATAACGTCTTAATTCCGCTTGGGGAAGATAACGGATATCGATACCATCCACTAGAATTCTGCCCTTACTTGGTTCGTAAAGACGACAGAGAAGACGAATAATCGAACTTTTTCCCGCACCGGTGGGACCAACTAAAGCGACTTTTTCCCCTGGATGAATGGTAAAATTGAGACCTTTGATAATATATTCATCGGGTTTATAACCAAACCAAACATTCTCAAAAATAATCTCGCCAGTTTGACGTTTTTCTGGGAAGTAAATCTCTTTATAATTGTTAGAATCGGTGATTTCAATGGGAATACTAATTAATTCACCAATTCGTTCTATAGCAGTAAAACCAGCTTGAAACATGGTAAATTTTTCGGCAAACTGACGCAGGGGATTAAAGAGACGTTGGGAGAATAAAATAAAAGCTGATAAAACCCCAAAATCAATGGTTTTCTGGAGAATAAAAATCCCACCTAACCATAATACTCCTCCCACGGCAATTAATCCGATCCATTCCAAAGTGGACGAGACAGCCGAATCATAAAAAATTGTTTTATCTAGGGATTGACGATATTGAGTATTGATAGCGCGAAACATTTCAGCATTAAAGCGTTCGCGGCGAAATAATTGAACAATATTAACTCCGACTACATTTTCCTGTAATTGGGCATTAAGTTTTGATAATTCCTCGCGGACTTGATAGTTAGCGATGCGGTATTGTTTTTGAAAAAAGATAATTAAAGCAGTGACGGGAAATAACATCAACACCAACAATAAAGCTAATTGCCATTGCAGGGTAAACATGGTGATGATAATAACTAAAATATTGACCAAATCACTGACAACTCCGATCGCCCCACTAGCAAAAACTTCTCCTAATGCTTCCACATCGCTGGTTAAACGAGTGACTAAACGTCCCACGGGAGAGCGATCAAAAAAACTGGAGGAAAGGGAGGTGACATGGGTAAATAAATCTTCCCGGACATTAGCAGTAATTGACTGACCGACTTTCTGCACTAGATAACCTTGCATTGTCCCTAAAATCAGTCGTAAAATAATCGAAACCGAGAGGATAATAATTAGGGTATTAATGGCTGCTATTAAGGGCATTCGAGCCAAAAAATCCCAAGTTTGTTCCTTTTGCAAAAGGGAGACCGCTTGACCGATAATTAAGGGTTGGATCGCCCCTGTGAGAGATAGGGGAAAAAGAAGTATTAATGACCAGAATAGCAGGGCTTTTTGCTTTTTTGCGTAGGGAAGTAATCTTAATAATAAGCTCCAGTCATTTTCTTTGACCGGAGGGGACACAGGGGAGGATGATAGACTCATGAAGGGGTTTCCAATGAAATTCTCGGCAGCCGGGGAGAAATTACGCCCCTATTGCTAACTTTTCTAACAGGCGATCGATCTGGAAATATTCCTCCATTAATTCTCGAATACAAGCGACTTTTACCTGTTCCTGTAAGCGAATCTTCCCGAAGGCCTGATCGACGATTTCCACGGTGGTGAGAGTATCTAAATTTACCGAGAGAATCGGTACTTCTAAATCCTCAGCCCGGCCCAAAATCAGGGGATCTGGAGAGATAGAACCAGTTAAGATTAAACAGGTGGTGGAAGTTTCTAGGGCAGCTAACTGTAGGTCTGTGCGATCGCCCCCCGTAATCACGGCCATATTTTCCCCCTTGCGAAAATATTCTAAAGCGGCGTTGACATTCATTGCCCCGATCGCTAAACTTTCTACCATCCAATCCAAACGATCGGGCCGACATAATACTTTGGCCTCTAAAAGATGGACAATTTCCCGAACACTAATACTACGCAGCAGTTTACTAGCGGGTAACAGTCCTAAAACTTCCACACCTTGGCTTACCAGATAGGGTTTAAGGAGAGATTGTACTTCCTCCCAATCATCGGCTGGGATATCGCTAATTACTACCCCCAGCAGCTGATTATTTAATTCCTCTCTTGCTTTCAGCAGACTCTCGGCAATTAGGGGAGAACTATAGCGGGCCACCAATAGGATCGGAGTCTGGAGAATTTTGGCCATCTCCCCCATCGATAACTGAAAAATACTCCCTTCCCAGAGAGTCCCCGGCCCTTCGAGGAGGGTAATATCACTGTTAACCCGATCGAGATAGCCAGCAAGAATATTGCCGTAGTCCTGTTTATCTGCACCTTGCAGACGTTTAGCAACGGAATCCACATCTGTATAGATCAGGGGGAAACGCAGCTGATCGGGGGATAATTCTAGTAATTGCCGGATAAATTCTACATCCTCATCGACCAATTGCCCATCGACGTAGCCCGGACAATTGCCCACTGGTTTGCCGTAACTTATCTCTAGGCCTTTTTGCCGCAAGAGATGCGCTAAACCGACGATAGTTCCCGATTTACCACTGAGGGGTTCCAGGGAAGATATGAGTATAGATTTGGCTGATTTCGCCACGATTTGCTCCTTTTTAACCCGTAAAATCCCGACTTTTATTCTTCAAATCGCAGCAGTTTCCGATAAAATCCCTGCGAAAAGTCGGCTGAACCTAGCTGCTTAAAGGTTTTAATCGCATCGATGAGGTATTCGATCAACTCGGCGTTAATAATCGTCATCTCATAGCTTAGGTCGGCCTGTCCTTCAAATTGTAAACGACAACGGGTCAATTCCGAGGGCAATTTTGATACATACCAAGACGCTACAAAGGGAATCCCTTGACTGTTTTCTATGCGACGATGACCTTCTAAAGCTCCTGCTTGATACAAAGCGATCGCATAGGGCAGGATACTATATTTGTCCTTGGCATAGTAGGGCATATATACTACCACATCGGCCTTATTAGCGGGTTCTAATTGTTCGATAGTCGGCATAATTTAAGTAATAGGACAAAATTAACTTCTTGGTTAGGATAGGCACTCATGCAAGGGGCAAAAGGCAAGAGTTACTTAGGGTCTGCAGCAAAAAGTTTTTCGGTGGGGGTTGGGGGTTGGGGGTTGGGGGTTGGGGGTTGGGGTGTGGGGTGTGGGGTTTTACCCATTTTCAGGTGGTCAATTACCTAATTTTCAGGGAAAAAGTCCCGGAATTTT
>NZ_JADBRW010000293.1:0-5271 GCF_020247025.1 Microcystis sp. M109S1 | reverse complement strand
TTGCTTGGCTTTCAAACTATTGTTTTGTCTAGGTTCCAGCGTCGTTTGTTTCGCTTCGCTTTCGCTTCGCTTCAACCGCGCATTTACCAATGTATCTAACTTCCCTAAGTTTGTCAACCCCTTTTGGCAAAATTTTTTGATCTTTTTTCTATCCCTTGCTACATCAGCCTTTCAGACCTTAGTCTTTTTTCTGGTCGGGTCTTTTTGTCTAGTAATTTTGTTCTAATTAGCTCTTGATGGTGGTGACAGCGTTTTTGATCAAGAGCAAGATGAAGTATGAGGGGATTTGGCATCATCTCTGGATGACCACCTACTGTTCTGGCGTTGTCTGTTCCCTACTGCCAACTCCGGTGCGGTCTTAAGGGGTAATCTTAGATAGGGCTTGCTGAATAAATGTGAAATATAGACTAGGTAAGGGTCTTAGGGTCTTTTTTTGCGAAACAGGTGCAAGATTTTGAGAGAATCATGTTTCAAAACCTTACATCTTCATCCGCCCGCGTCCTGTAGGGGCGAAGCATTCGGGCATAACCTATCGCTGAAACCGTAGATTTCCTATCCGAATGCTTCGCCCCTACTTTTTCAGCAGACCCTAGATAGTCAACAACTCAGTTCCCTCTGATCAATAATAATTTCTAGTCAGCTTGCTCCCATCCCCGATTCTTTCCTTAGCTTTTTGCCTGCCGTTGTATCGATCTATTTTGAGCAAGAGAAGCTGAGAACCTTTGTGGGCAGGCTTTTGAACTTAGCTTGTGTCCGTCTGGGCCAGTTTTCCTAGCCATTGCCCCATAACTGATATATTTCCTGAAAAACTGGGCAATCTAGGACTAGACAGCATCGTGATAAGGGGGGATAAGACCTTGTACTCCGCTAACGCGCAGAAAATTCTCGGCTATTTCATCGAAGAAGCAAAAGAACACCTGGAAACTTTGGAACAGGGGATTTTAGACTTAGGCAATCTCGTGAACAATACTGAACAGATGAACGAGATGTTTCGTGCCTCCCATTCCATCAAGGGGGGGGCGGCCATGTTAGGTTATAGCAGTATCCAAAAAACTGCTCACCGTCTTGAGGATGCTTTCAAAATACTGAAAGAAAATCCCATACAAGTGGATCAAAAATTAGAATCTTTGTTCCTCAAGGGTTATGATCTGCTTCAGATATTGATCGATAAGCTGCCCAGTCCATTAGGTTTGCAAGCCGAGGAAGCTAACGCTATCGTTAAAAAAGGTGAACCTACTTTTGCCGAATTACAGTCCCATCTTAACTATCTTCTCGACCAAAAAAAATCTACCCCAGCTATTGCGGCAACCTCTTATATCTCCATCAGCGTCAGAGATATCCTCAAACAGATGTTACAACTGTTCAAACAGGAAGAAACCAGTGCTTCCCGTCAGCAATTACAAAAATTAAATTTATCTCTGTCTCAATTGGCTTCAGAACAGCAAAAGTGGCAATATTTAGTTAAAAATGCCCAATCAGCCCTGGCTAACCCCAAACATTCCTACCGCACTCTCGCCCCGGTTATTATTAAAGAATTAAAACAAGCTAGTGATTTATTGGAATGGGGTCGCGGGGAAGAAATCACCGTCAGTCAAGAATTGCAGTTATTAGCCACCGCCAAATTACCACAAATCCTGATCACCCTAGAACCGGAATTAGTAGCTAGTACCCTGCTGCAAATGTTTAATCGCCAACAGGTCTCGCAACTGGTACAGTTATTACAAATGAGACGTTGACATCTGCGCTGGTGTAAAAAGGTGGGGGATTCCCAGGAGAATAAACTTAATGTTTTTAATTTTGGTGAGTTAGGAAGATATGTAATTAATTGTGCGCCCACCGAGGTGGCAATAATTCTAGAGGGTGAATTGGGATAGAGCCAAACCGGAAAAAGCTAAGATATGGCAAGATAAAAACTTAATGCTGACGGCTGACCAATATCAGACCTGATGCAGTATCTCTTTAGTCACCGGTCAAGCTGGGATTTACTGAGAGTAAGCAATCTGCTAGAGTTTTAACGTTCGTTAAATTTCTCGGGCAGAGAAAACAAACAAAACCATAATGGTGTTAATGGGTGTGTGGAAGTGCTTAAAAATCTCAATTTTTCGGGGCGATATTCCTCGCTGGCCCTGATGCTGGCTATTTTCGGATTATTTCACGGGACGGTAATGGCCGAAGAAGAACCGCAAGAAACGGTTTTTCCCCGCGTCGAGCAGATAGTACAGTCTCCTCCTGCGACGGGAGAAACTACGCCACCCGTGGCAGCACCGACGGAAACCCCGACGGAAACCCCAACCCCTCCAGAAACTCCCACAACGGCCCCACCGGCGCCGGCGGAGGAGTCGCGGGTTTTGGTGGCTGAAGTGGTAGTACAGGGGGCCGATCGAGAATTAGAAAATCTAGTTTATAATACCATTCGCACCCGACCAGGACGAAGCACGACTCGATCGCAACTGCAAGAAGATATTAACGCCGTTTTTGCCACGGGCTTTTTTGCCGATGTGCGGGCAGTTCCCCAAGATACGCCCCTAGGGGTGCGAGTCACCTTTGAGGTGCAACCTAACCCCGTTTTTCAGGGCGTACAGATTCAAATTGCCCCGGAAACCCTGGACAAATCGATTTTACCTGCCGGGGTGGTCGAGGAAATTTTCGCTAGTCAATACGGCAAAACCCTGAATTTGCGGGAATTACAGGCGGGGGTAAAAAAAATCAATGACTGGTACAGCAAAAACGGCTATGATCTGGCCCAGGTAATCGGTGCGCCGCAAGTCACTCCCGATGGTCGGGTGATTCTGGTCATTTCCGAAGGTTTAATCGAAAAAATTCAAGTACGCTACTTTAACGTCGAACAGGAACCGGTCAAGGGTAAAACTAGAGAATTTATCATTACTAGGGAAATGCGCCTAAAAGCGGGGGATATTTTTAACCGCAATACGGCCCAACAGGATTTACAGCGTGTTTTCGGTCTCGGTTTATTCGAGGATGTGCGTCTGTCTTTTTCTGCCGGCAGCGACCCAAGGGAGGTGATTGTTAACGTCGATGTGGTGGAAGGTAATACCGGTTCCCTAGCCGCTGGGGGTGGTATTAGCTCGAATGCGGGCTTATTCGGGACTGTTAGCTATCAACAGCGCAATTTTGGCGGTAATAACCAAACTTTAGGGGCAGAAGTCCAGTTAGGGGAACGGGAATTTTTATTCGATCTGAGTTTTTCCGATCCTTGGATTGCCAAGGATAATTTCCGCACTTCCTACACGGTGAACGTTTTCCGGCGACAGTCGATTTCTCTGGTTTATGATGGGGAAAATTCCTCGATTCGGACGCTTAACGATAATGATAGTCCCCGTATCGTCCGGACGGGTGGCGGTATTACTTTTGTCCGTCCTTTGGCCGCCGATGTGTTTACGAAACCAAAATGGGTGGTTTCCCTAGGCTTTAACTATCAACAGGTACAGGTGCAAAATGCCAATGGTGACATCTCCCCCCTGTCTGCACCTCTCAACGGTTTTGGCAGTCAACAACTGGCGTTTAGTTCCTCCGGGATCGATGATATACTTTCTCTAAATATTGGCGCTATTCGAGATTTTCGCGATAATCCCCTGCAGCCCACCAGTGGTTCTTTCCTGCGTCTAGGTTTAGAACAAACTATTCCGGTCGGTTCTGGCAGTATTTTCGGCACTCGTGTTCGGGGTAGTTACAGTTACTTTATCCCCGTTCGGTTTATTAATTCCTTTAATCTCTTTGAAACCGATATTTTTAAAGGTCAGCAATCCCTCGCTTTTAATGTGCAAGCAGGGACAGTATTAGGCGATTTACCCCCCTACGATGCTTTTATCGTTGGGGGTAGTAACTCTGTACGGGGTTACGCCGAGGGAGAAGTGGGTAGCGGTCGCAGTTATTTCCAAGCGACGGCCGAATATCGTTTTCCCATAGTAGCAATTATTGGGGGGGCGTTATTTGTCGATTTCGGCACTACTATTGGTTCCCAAGGGGATGTCCCCGGTCAACCCGGGATTGTCCGGGGTTTACCCGGTACCGGTCTCGGTTACGGTTTAGGTGTTCGGGTACAATCTCCCGTCGGCCAAATTCGGGTTGACTACGGTTTTAATGTCGATGGTGGTTCTCGTCTCCATTTCGGTATCGGGGAACGATTCTAATCAGTTATCAGTTATCAGTTATCAGTTATCAGTTATCGATAAATTTAGTTCTTTTTGTTGTTCACTGATAAAAGCTTTATTACTTGATAATTATGGTTTCTACTATCGCTAAACAATTTGAATTATCGGGAATTGGCCTACATTCGGGGGAGATAACCCGGGTGCGCGTCTGTGGGGCAAATCCGGGGGAAGGACGTTATTTTGTCCGCAGAGATCTAGCCAATCAACCGATTATTCCCGCTCTAGTTTCTTCGGTTTACCAAACGACTTTATCAACGGAATTGGGACAAGGAGAAGCCAAGGTCAGAACCGTTGAGCATTTATTAGCGGCCTTAACCGCTTTGGGGGTAGAGGATGCTCGCATTGAGGTGGATGGTGCGGAAATTCCCCTCCTTGATGGTTCGGCCAAAATCTGGGTAGAAGCGATCGAAAATGCCGGTTTAAATAACTCTTTTTCTCCATCAGATTTAACGATTTCTCAACCGATTTGGTTGTACGAAGGAGATGCTTTTGTGGCGGCGATTCCTTCCCCTGAATTACGTTTTACCTACGGGATCGATTTTACCTATAAACCCATCGGTAATCAATGGTATAGTTGGAGTCCTGATCAGGAAAGTTTTAGTCAAGCGATCGCATCCGCCCGGACTTTCGGTTTTGCCGATCAAATTGAATATTTACAAAAGGCTGGTTTAATTAAAGGAGGCAGTTTAGAAAATGCTTTAGTCTGCGATCAAAATCAATGGTTAAATCCTCCTTTACGGTTTGAAAATGAGCCAGTAAGACATAAATTATTGGACTTAATTGGTGATTTGAGTTTACTGGGAACTATTCCCACCGCTCATTACATGGCTTTTAAAGCCAGTCATAAACTTCACGTTCAATTAGCTAAAGCAATTCAGGGTTAATTATACTAAATTCTGTTTAAAAGGTATAGGGGAGTGGGAAGTGGGGCTGTCTGGAGGCGGGGTTTTTACTTCTGTCGATGACATGGCTTTCGCTCGATCGTTCTCTACTCAAGCCTTTATCCTAGCATTGTTGACCCTTGGCTATTAGCCGTCAGCTATCAGAATCATTCCAACATCGTCGGGTTTGCTCGGTGACAGGTTGCCAATCCAGAACT